>NZ_CAUTOU010000006.1:0-60358 GCF_963539965.1 uncultured Propionibacterium sp. | reverse complement strand
CTGGCGCAGGCGCGTCCTCGACGCCCTGGCCGGCATGCCCCGCGCTGTCGACCTGCGCGGCCTCGAGCAGGACTGGCCGGGCCGCCTGCGGGCGACCGCGGAGGCCGTGACGGCCGGACGGCGCATCATCATCGGCCCGGCCCTGCCACCCGATGCGCCCGGCGGGCGCACGGGCGAACCCGACGCCCTCGTTCTCGGCGAGCCGGCCCCGAACGGGGGCCACGGCTACGACCCGGTTCTCGTCGTCCACCACCAGGTGCTGGAACCGGCCCCGGCCACCAGGGGCCAGCGCGCGAGCTCACCGGCCCGCAATCTCCGCCTGATCCGGGTGCGCGGCGCGGCCGTGCGCCCGGGCCGCGAGCGCGATCTGCTGCGCCTGGCGCACTACCGGCGCATCCTCGAGTCCACGGGCTGGGCCAGCGGCGGGCCGGCGCACTGCGGCCTGATGGGCACCGACCACATCAGTTACGACCGGGGGATCGCCACGGTGCGCCGCGCCTCGCGCCGACACGTTCCGCCGGTCTCGCACCTGGTGCTGGTCTGGGCCGACCTGAACGCGAAGCGCCTGCGCACCGAGGCCCGTACGGCCGGCCGCGGCTGGCGCGCGCACTCGGCCCTGGAGCGCTACGACCACGAGTTCGGGTTCCGCCGCAAGATCGCGGTCGAGGCCTCCAGGCGCACCTCGGCCAGCACCGGGGCGCCGCGCGTCCTGCCCATCGTCACGGCCGAGTGCGCGGACTGCCGCTGGTGGTCGCACTGCCGCCGGCAGCTGGCCGACGAGGACCTGAGCCTGCGCATCGACAAGGCCCGCCTGAACGCGCAGGAGATCAGCCTGCTGCGGGGCATGGGCGTCTGGACGGTCGGCGACCTGGCCGGTCGCGACGTCGATGCTCTGATCGGGGCGCTGCGGCCGCAGCTGCGCGGCCCCGACGAGAGCGCCAGGCGCCTGCGCCTGGCCGCGCGCAGGGCCCGCATGCTCAGTACCGGCCGCCCGGTGGAGCGCACCACCCGGGGCCCGCTGCCGCTGCCGCCCGAGGGCTACGCGATCGATCTGGACATCGAGACCAGCGCCGACGACACCGTCTACCTGTGGGGCTTCCTGGTGGACGATCCCGGTGAGACCTCCGGCCCGCGCTACGTCCCGTTCGCCCGGTTCACCGACCTGGACCGCGCCGGCGAGCAGGCGCTGGCGCGCGAGGCGATGACCTGGCTCGACGAGCAGCTCACGGCCCACCCCGGAGCGAGGGTCTACCACTACTCCGACTACGAGGTCATCCACATCAGGCGCATCGCGCGGACGAGCGGGGACCCGGTCATCGCCAGGGTCGCCGGCGCCTGGTGCGAGTCGAGCTTCTTCGACCTGTTCACCGTCGTGCGCGCCAATTTCTTCGGCGTGCACGGGCTGGGCCTGAAGAGCATCGCCCATGACGGTGCCGGGTTCGAGTGGCGCGACGAGGAGCCCGGCGGGCTCAACTCGCAGACCTGGTTCGACGAAGCCGTTCACGCGGACGGGGCCGAGCGCCGACGGGCGAAGGCCCAGCGCGTCCTGAACTACAACGAGGACGACGTGCGCGCCACCCGCGCTCTGCGGGCCTGGCTGCGCACGCTCGGCTGACCCGGGCCGGTTGGTCAGGCCAGGGCCAGCGAGATCGCCGTTCCCGCCAGGACGCCGATCGAGAAGACGAGCTCGCCCGTACTCGTCGAGCGCAGCGTGGCCACCAGGGGCATGCCACGGGCCCCCGCCAGGATGACGCGGGCGGCCAGGGCGAGTGGCACGACGCCGAGCAGGCACAGCAGCGCCCACCAGGTGCTCAGCGCAGCGACGGCGACGCCGCAGAGCGCCACGGCCACGACGAGCCCCGCGTAGAGCAGGCGGGCGCCGCGATCGCCCAGGCGCGTCTCCAGGGTGCGCTTGCCGGCCGCCCTGTCCGAATCGATGTCGCGCAGGTTGTTCGTCACGAGCACGCCGTCCGCGGCCAGGCCCATGGCGACGGCGGCGGCCCACCCGGCGGCGGCGACCCGCCCGTCCAGCAGGTAGACGGTGCCGGCGGTGGCGACCAGGCCGAAGAAGACGAAGACGAAGACCTCGCCCAGGCCCAGGTACCCGTAGGGATGCCTGCCCCCGGTGTAGAACCAGGCGGCCAGGACGCAGGCGGCGCCGACGGCCAGCAGCCACCAGTGGCCGGTGATGATGACGGCGGCCAGGCCGGCCGCGCTCGAGACGCCGAAGCAGCCGAAGGCGGCGTTGCGCACCCTCGCAGGGTCGGCCGCCCCGGAGCCGACCAGGCGCTGCGGGCCGACCCGGTGGTCGTCGGTGCCGCGGATCCCGTCGGAGTAGTCGTTGGCGAAGTTGACGCCGATGGCCAGGCCGAGCGCGACGACCAGGCACAGGGCGACGACGGCGACGGGCGCGCCGCCCTGCCACCAGCCGACCGCGGTCCCCGCCACGACCGGCGAGACCGCAGTGGGCAGGGTGCGCAGGCGCGCCCCCTCGATCCATTCCGCAGCGCTGGCCATGAGCCCCCCTCGGGTCGGTTCGGGCGCCGCCGGGACTTCTTCACGAGCAGGGCCCACCGCCCGATCCTGCCACGCCGGCCCCGGCCGTCCATCGGGCGCCCGCCGTGCCCGTCCGGAGCGCGGGACGGTGCCGGTCCCCGCGGGCTCGTAGACTTGTGTCATGGCGCGCCTCCTGCCGGTGCTGGTCCTGCTGGCACTGACCATCTACGCGATCGTCGACCTGGCCCAGAGCCGCGACGAGAACGTGCCGTTCATGCCCAAGTGGCTGTGGCTGTTCGTGGTGATCTTCATCCCCGCGATCGGCCCCCTGCTGTGGATCGTCGCCGGCTACGGCGCCCGCCGCGAACCGCCCCGCGATGTGCCGCCCGACGACAACGAGGACTGGCTGCGCCGCCACTGACCCGCGCCGGCCGCCGGGCCCGGGCGGCGGCCCCTCCCCCGCCGGCCGGAACCGCACCCGGAGGATCCACCGGCAGTGCCCGCTCCGGCCGTGGACGGCATGACAGGGGCACCCGCTGTGGCATAGCGTGAGCACGGTCACAGGCACAGGCCGTCGCGGCGGAAAGGAAGCTCATGACGGACGACAACTACGACGATCTGTACAACTCGGACGTCGTCGACCGCGACGGGAAGAAGATCGGCGGCGTCGGCCAGGTCTACCTGGATGACAGGACCGGGCGCCCCACCTGGGTCACCGTCAAGACCGGCTTGTTCGGCACCAAGGAGAACTTCGTGCCGCTGTTCAAGGCCGAGATCGACGACGGCCAGGTCCGGGTGCCCTACACCGAGGCCGCCGTCAAGGACGCCCCGACGGTCGACCCCGACCGCCACCTCGACTCCGACGAGGAGGCCGACCTGTACAAGTACTACGGCATCGCCGCCGTGCGCCCGCCCAGGCCGGGCGCCGCCGACTGAGCGGCCGGCCTCAGCAGCCGAAGTCGACCAGCTCGCCCTCGTCCAGCGAGCCGGCGGGCCACACGGCCCGCACGATGCCGGCCGCGGCCAGCGCCTTGCGGCAGCCGGGGCACGGTTCGTCGGTGACGTAGATCGTCGAGCCCTTGGTGTCGCGCGTGCTGAACAGCAGCGCATTGACCTCGGCGTGGATGGCGATGCAGAAGCCGGGCGCGCCGGGACGGTCGTAGTCGCCCAGGCCGGGCACCTCGTCGTAGCCCAGGCGCCCGCGCGGGCACGCGCCCTCGAGGCAGTCGGGGCGGCCGGGGGCCGCACCGTTGTAGCCGGTGGCGATGATCCGATGGTCGGGGCCCACGAGCACGGCGCCGACACGCCGGCGCGTGCACTTGGCACGCGCCGAGACGGCCTGCGCGATGCCCAGGAAGTACTCGTCCCATCCGGGGACGGGGATCTCCCGGCCAGGTTCCGTAACGGCCATGCCAACCAGGGTACGGCCCGCGGCGGGCCGCCGGATGCCTGGAGCCCGACGGCGGGCACGGCAGCGTCCCGCCCCCTCCCGCGCGGCCGGCTCTCAGATGTCGATGTCCTCGTAGGACCTCGCGTCGTGGAGCGGTTCGACGTGCACGCTGACGCGCAGATCCGGCTCGATGGCCCTCAGCTCGTCGACGAGGTCCTCGGCCAGGTCGTGGCCGGCCTTGACGCTCCACTCGTCGGGTACGAGCAGGTGGAACTCCATGAAGCGCCGGTTGCCGCTCTCGCGGGTGCGCACGGCGTGGAAGGCGATCTCATCCGTGCGGTGGGCCTCCAGCACGCCCTCGAGCCGGGTCTCGAGCTCGGGCGGCAGGGCCGCGTCCATGAGGCCGTCGACCGAGCCCTTGACCAGGCCGACGCCGATGCGCACGATGTTCGCCCCGGCGATGATGGCGACGACGGGGTCGAGGCGCGGCCGGCCGGTCAGCGCGACCAGGCCGACGCCCACCAGGACGGCCGCCGAGGTGACGACGTCGGTCATGAGGTGCCGGCCGTCGGCCGCCAGGGCGGCCGAGCGCATCCGCTCGCCGCGCCGGATGAGCAGCAGGCCGACGAGGCCGTTGATCACCGCGCTCACCGCACTGATGGCCAGGCCGGCGCCGAGCTGCTCGGGCATTCGCGGGTGCACCAACCGGCCGATGGCCTCCCGGACGATCAGGACGGCGGCGACCAGCACCATGAGGCCCTCGGCGCCGGACGAGAAGTACTCGGCCTTGGAGTGCCCGAACCGGTGGCCCGCATCCGGCGGGCGGATCGAGATCTTCAGCATGGCCAGGGCCATGACGGCGGCGCCCAGGTTGACGGCCGATTCGAGGGCGTCGGACAGCAGCGAGACCGATCCGGTCATCGCGGCGGCCCAGCCCTTGAGCGCGATGGTCGCGGCGGCGGCGCCGATGGACGCCCAGGCGTAACGGCTCAGGTCGACGGGCGGCGCATAGCGCGACGGAGAGCTCATGACGCCAGTATGGCCGGCGAATCCCCCGAACGCACCCGAGCAAGGCCTTGCTCGCCAGGGCCACGCCCTCTCGCTGGGACGTATCACGTGGCACCGGTCGGCGGGCCGCGGACCCACTAGGCTGTCCGCATGCCACGTCCAGCATGGTTCGGTCTGCTGCCCTTCCTCGGTCACGGCCGCCCCCATGAGGAGCCCGAGGTCCAGGGCCTGGTCATCACCGGCGGCGGCGCGAAGGCCAGTTTCCAGATCGGCGCGCTGCGCTATCTGTACGGGCACGAGCACATCGCGCCCTCGGTGATCACCACCACTTCGGCCGGATCGATCCTGGGCGCGCTGCTCGCCCAGTTCGAGGACCCTGCCGAGCAGGAGGCCGCGCTGCACCGCATCGAGGACCTGTGGATGTCGATGCAGACCAGCGCCGACATGTTCACCGAACGGTCCTGGTTCTCGCGCCTGCTCGCCCATCAGCACATCCTCGACGCCCTGCGCGAGGCGGAGGGGAGGAGGCCGGGGGGCGCCCACCGGACCCGGGCCCGGCACTGGGCGCCCTGGCGCACCGACGATGAGGGCGACGGACCGCGAGCCGCCGCCGAGCGCCTGGAGCGGCTCGCCCCGCAGGAACGCACCCTGGCGCTCGCCATGGCGGAGGAGCCCGGCGAGCCGATGGAGTTCAACGCCAACCTCGTCTACCGGCTCCTCTCCGGACTGCCCCGTTTCGGCCGCATCGGGTCGGACCTGGCCGCGGCCCTCCGAGGCCTCGAGCGCAACCGATCACTGTACCGCCCGGGTCCGCTGCTGGAGCGCCTGCTGAGCCGTGACTTCTTCTGCTCGGAACTGGTGGGCGCCTCGGGCATCGCCTTCCGCTGCGCCTTCGTCGGCCTCAACAGCGGTGAGCTGCGCTACATGCGCGAGGACGGCCGGATCGTCGACCGCGAGGACCGGCCCCTGGACGGTCCCGGTTTCGACGTGACGATGGGCACGCTGGCGTCCTGCTCGGTCCCCGGCGTCTTCAAACCCGTCGAGATGAACGGCGAGTGGTACATCGACGGCGGCATCCGCGAGAACGTCCCGATCGAGGCCGCGGTCAAGAACCTCGGCGTCACCAGGCCCTACGTGATCGTCTCGTCCCCGCCCGGGACCATCCCCGATCCGAAGGCCGGCGAGGGCGACATCCTGTCGATCCTGTTCCGCGTCGAGTCGATCCGCGCCGACGAGTCCGAGCGCGACGAGATCGCCTACGCCCGCGCGGCCGGCGCCACCGTCATCGAACCGGAGGTCCCCGTCCACGACTCCATGACGATCGATCCCGGGCTGCTGACCATCAACCGGGACTACGGCTGGATCCGCGCCGCCGAGGCGGTCGGCGAGGCGTCCTGCGAGCTGCAGGCCGCCCACCGCGAGATCATCCGCACCCGCCTGAGGGCGTGGCGACTGGAGAAGGCCGCCCTGGAGAGGGACCCGCGCATCCTCGACGCGGGCCCCGGCCCGGTGCCCGAGCTGGCCGAGACGAAGGAGGCGCTGCGCGCCATGATCGGGCGCGCCGACGCGAGCTGCCTGCCGGCGGGCCACGAGGAGTGGTGGTCGCGCTTCGAGCGGCACCCGGACGCCGGGGCCGCGCATGTCTGAGCGCGAGCGCCCGGCCGACGAGCCGGCCCCCGAGAGCGCCCTCGTCGGTGCACGGGTGATGGACGAGTCCGGCGCGCTCATCGGTCGCGCGCTGGGCGTCCTGCGCGACGAGCGCACCGATGCCCTGGCCTTCGTGAGTGTGCGCGACGGCATGCTGTACGGCCGCCGCCACCTGGTCCCGCTGGCCGCGGCCGAGATCGGCTACGAGCGGATCGACGTGCCCTACCGCCGCGCGCGGGTGATGGGTTCGCCGTCCTTCGAGGCGGGCCGGCGCATCCTGCCCGAGGAGGAGGCCGCCGTATGCGCCCACTACGGGTTGGCGAGCCCCACCCCGTGGCTGGAGTGAGGACCCGGGCCGGCACCCGTGCGGAGTGGCGCCGGCCGCCCGGCCACGGGCCCCGGGAGCGGGGGGTCTTCGGGTTGCCGGCCCGCACGGACACCCACGCCCGGCCACGGGCCCCGGGAGCGGGGAGGACGGGTCCGTGCGGAGGACGCCGGCTGCCGAGGCCGCGCTATCCTTGTCACCGATCGCCCTGCAGCGGCGAGCGGCCGGGGCCGCCCGTACCCGCCGTCCAGTCGCCGGACCCACGAGACCGAGAAGGAAGGCCCCGAGCCATGACCACCGTCGCATCCCTCCAGGCGACGTCCTCGTCCTTCGACAGCTTCGAGCGCAGCACCGTCGAACGTCGCGCGCCGCGCCCCGACGACGTCGCCATCGACATCGCCCACTGCGGCATCTGCCATTCCGACATCAGTGGCGTCGAAATGGGCTTCGCGCCCTACCCGATCGTCCCCGGCCACGAGATCACCGGCGTCGTCCGTGAGGTCGGCGCCGAGGTGACGGCGTTCCGGCCCGGGGATCGGGTGGGCGTGGGCTGCTTCGTCGATTCGTGCGGGCAGTGCGACTTCTGCCGGGCCGGGCAGGAGCAGTTCTGCCCGCAGGTGGTGGTCTCCTTCGCCGGCGTCGACCACGAGGGCAATCAGACCCAGGGCGGCTACAGCCGGGGCATCGTCGTCAGGGACCGTTTCGTGCTGCGCATCCCCGATGCTCTCGCCCTCGATGAGGCCAGCCCGCTGCTGTGCGCGGGGATCACCACGTACAACCCGCTGAAGCGGTACGGCATCGGGCCGGGCTCGCGGCTCGCCGTCGTCGGCCTGGGCGGTCTCGGGCACATCGCCGTGCAGTTCGCCCGTGCCATGGGCGCCGGTGTCACCGTGCTCGGCCACTCCGAGGCCAAGCGCGAGGAGGCGGCGAGATTCGGCGCCACCGGTTACGAGGTGCTCCGCGACCCCGGCGACTTCGAGCCCCTGGCGGACAGCTTCGACTTCATCCTCAACACCACGGCCGTCCCCCTCGACGTTGACGCCTACCTGTCCCTGCTGCGAGTCGACGGCGTCCTCTGCTCCGTGGGCCTGACAGCCGAGCCGCAGAGTTTCAACGCGATGAGTCTTTTCTCCCGCCAGTTGTCCATCACGGCATCCAATGTCGGCGGCATCGCCATGACCCAGGAGATGCTCGACTTCGCCGCCGAGCACCGGATCAGGCCCGTCATCCAGACGATCACGGCCGACCAGGTGCCCCGGGCCTATCGGGACATCCTCGACTCGAAGGTGCGTTACCGCTGCGTCATCGACATGAGCACGCTGTAGGACACCGGAACAGCCGATCCGCCGGACCGCCCGGGCGGAGAGAACGGAACGCCCCGCCCCGAGAGGGCGGCAATGGCCTGGGCCGGCACGGCACGGCGATCGCGTCTCACGCTCCGCCCCGGGTCCACGTCGGCGGAGTGGCCTGCCACGAGGACCGGAACCGTGCCGCCGCACGGCGCGTCGGACCGTCCGCACCGCCGAAGGGCGGGACGGCGCAGCATCGACGATCCGCAGGATCGGGGCGACCCCCACCGGTGGCGCTCCCGTGATCCGCCGCCGACCCGAGCCGCCGTGCCTGCCACGGACGCGCTCAGAGCACCGGCATGGCCCCACCGCCCCCGACGCACGCGGCGAACCGCGCAGGCCCCCGGCGGCCGGGGACGCCACCGGTATCCGGCGGCGGGGCCGGGCTCAATAGCAGCTCCAGCGGAAACTCCGGTAGTAGCGGTCCCAGTGCCAGTCGCAGTGCGGACCGTGGTGATCGCAATGGGGCGGCCTGTAGTCCGGCCACGGGTAGTCGTCGTCCTCGCCGTCATCGTCATCGTCACCATCATCGCCCTCGTCGTCGGGGTCGGGGTCGTAGACGTCGGGGCTCAGCGAGCTGCTGGGGTCGGCGGTCGTGCCCCCGCTGGCGCTTCCGGTTCCTCCGGAACCGGTGGACTCCTCCGAGGGAGAAGTCGTCTCGGGGGCCTGCGCCGTCTGGGCCTCGGAGCTGCGTCCGGCCGACTCCTGCGAGGCGACGCCGGCGGCCCTCTCGGTGTCGTTCCTCTTGGTGGTCAGCTCGATCCTCTTGGCACCCATCGCCTGCGTCGAGGCGTCGACGGGCACGGCATCGTTGTCGGTCGTGGCCTGCTCGCGGATACCGGGGGCGGCGTCGCGCAGGGCGGTGGCCTCGTCGATCTTCCTCTTGAGCTCGTCGCGCACGCCCTCCTCGGGCAGCTGGCTGGCCGAGCCGTCGTAGACGCTCTGGGCGGCTTTGATCTCGGCCGAGAGCTCGTTGGCCGCGGCCGAGTTGTTGTAGGAGGAGATCGACACAGTCAGGTGAAGGCTGTCGGTGACGAGCGCGTCCTTCTTGGTGTTCAGCTCGGACGTGGAGTCCCGGAGCGCTTCGAGTTGATCGTGACTGGTGCAGGTCAGGTCCATGCGCACCTGGTGGTCGGCGCCGGAGACGACGGCGATGAGATCGGAGGCCCCCGGACTGTCCCTGTAGCCCTCCGTCCGGTCGGCCTTCTCGAGGATCGGCTTGGTGGCGGCGACGGCATCCACGTAGTCGTCGACGGCCTGGTCGGCCGCGCTGACGGCAGCAGCGCAGTCGCTTCCCAGCTCAGTGCTGTACTGGCGGATGCCGAAGACCGTGCCGGAGCCCGCCAGCAGGAGCGCGCAGGCAACGGTGCCGACGATGGCCCGCTGCGGATGCCTCGCCCTTCCTGCCCTGCCTGTCATATGGCTCTCTCGTCCGCTCCGACGGGCCATCGACCGCTGACAGGGCGGGTGCCTTCACCGCCCATCGGTCAGCCTCCGACCCGTACAAGCACTGTGTGAGGTATGCGGGTTGCGTGACGTCCGGGGTTCAGAGCTCGCTCTGAGGCGAACCCAAGCAATCACACAGCTCTTGCGAAGAACCTGATTCCACAGGGTACGGATGACCCGGGCACTGCGTATGACAGACCCCGGGTCCCTGGGATTCCGTGTCCTCAGATGTCCTGCAACTGCAGTCACGATGGGCGAGCGCATTGGACCGCCCGTCGTGAAACAGACCACAGTCATCTTAGTCTATCGCGCGGAGCGCGGCTTCGGCCAAGTGAGACCGCGGATCTGGCAACGCGAGCGTTTTCAGCCGATCGCCGAACACCTGCCGTGACGGCCCTCCGGAGCGCACGGGAGGCCCGTGACCACCGGCCCGGGATCGCGCCCTCGGGGTTCGTTCCCTCCTCGGGCCGCCCGCGCCCAGCGGGCTGACTCGCGCGGGATGCGGCGGCGACCCCGGGGAGGATCATCGGAGTGCCCCCACGGGGGCTCGAACCCCGGACCCAAGGATTAAAAGTCCCTTGCTCTGCCAGCTGAGCTATGGAGGCGGGACTCATACTAGCGCCCCGCGCCGCCGCGATGGGGACGACCCGATGCGGGCACCGGGCCGCATGGCGCCATCGCAGCCGGCGCAGGAGCAGAGCCGGAACCGCCATGGCCCCGGGCCGGGCATCGGGAAGAACCGCTTCCACCAGGGCGGTGGCCCGGCACTGCCCCCAGCCCGCGGCGCCGGGAAGGCTCAACCTCAACCTCGGCTTGAGCCTGCTGCTCGAAGTTTCTTCAGACTGCTTCCAGTACCCCTTGAGTCAACCGGGCAGCGCTCTGCCGGATGACAAGAACCACCTGGTCAGAACCAGATCCAAGAGATCCCTGGCAGGACTCTCGAGGGACCCGGCCCCGAGTTCCCCGGCCTCTTCCCGAAGTCTCAACCGCCCCTTCAGGCGCCTTGTGAAGGGCTCCGCCGCCTGTCTATGTTCCTTCCAGCCCTGGGGCACCGGCGTGGCGACGCGCGTCGCCGGGGAAGACGCCTCGTCCCCGGGGCACACAACGCCAACATCACGCGGCTCAGGAAGGCCGCGGGAAGGACCAGCAGTGAACAACCCCTTCGCGAAGACGGCGCGCATCGCCGTCACCTCGTCGCTGGTGGCTGCAAGTCTGGCCACCGCTGGGCTCGTTCTGAGCCCACTGGCGCAGGCGGACTACTCAGACCTGTCCGTGACGACCGACGTGAACGTACGCACCTCTCCGGACGCGAACGGCGGCATCGTCGCAGTGCTCTCCGCCGGCGACACCGTCACCCAGCGCGGTGTCGAGCAGGACGGCTGGCTGCCGATCATCTACAACGGCACGAACGCATGGGTGCAGGCCCAGTACGTGTCCAGCACCACCGTCATCACGGCGGACACCGCCGTCGGCACCGCCACGACGACTGCCGACGCCTACGTCC
The DNA here is from genome assembly GCF_963539965.1 of uncultured Propionibacterium sp. Taxonomy (NCBI): domain Bacteria; kingdom Bacillati; phylum Actinomycetota; class Actinomycetes; order Propionibacteriales; family Propionibacteriaceae; genus Propionibacterium; species uncultured Propionibacterium sp. The sequence goes on along the minus strand of NZ_CAUTOU010000006.1, from coordinate 49,193 downwards.
GCTCCGCCGCCGACGCGACCAGCTGGATCATGGGCACGCTGAGCGAGGGCACCACGGTCTCGATCACCGGTGACCCGAGCGGCGAGTGGACGCCCGTCAACTACTACGGCCGCGCCGGCTGGATCGCAACGGCCCTCCTGTCGGACGCCGGCGACCCGACCGCCACCATCACCAGCGCCATCTCGCAGGACTACCTGTGGGTGCGCACCGGCACGAGCACGGCCTTCACATCGATCGGCATGCTCTACCCGGGCGACGAGGTCGCCGTGACCGGCGCACCGTTCGCCGGCTGGGTGCCCGTGAGCTTCAACGGTCAGGACGCCTGGGTCGCCGCGAACTATTCGCGTTACGTCTCGGACCCGTCCACGATCGCCCTGGTGGCCTCCACCACCTCGACCGAGAACGCCGCGGCCCCGGCCGAGACGACCGAACCCGCCGAGACGACCGAACCGGACGAAACGACCGAACCCGCCGAGGAGACCACACCGGACGAGGAGACCACACCGGACGAGACGACCGCGCCGACCACGACCACGAAGTGGGCCGCTGACGACATCAACGTGCGCATCGGCCCCGGCACCGAGTACGAGTCCGTCGACGTCCTCGACCAGGGCGACACCATCGAGGTCACCGGCGTCATCAATGGCGACTGGACCGAGATCATCCACAATGGCGCCGCCCGCTGGGTCAACAGCGCCTTCGTCTCCGACACGGAGGTCGCCCCGTACGACGAGACCGAGTCCCAGGATGTCTCGCAGCCCGAGACCACCGGCTACAACAGCGCCGATGCCGTCCAGACCGCGATCGACTTCGCCTACTCCAAGCTCGGCGGCCCCTACGTGTGGGGCGGCACCGGCCCGGTCGGCTACGACTGCTCCGGCCTGATGCAGGCCGCGTACGCCGCCGCCGGCATCTCGATCCCGCGCGTCACCTGGGACCAGGTGAACGCTGGTACGCCGGTCTACTCGACCGACGACCTGCAGCCCGGGGACCTGGTGTTCTACTACGACAACGGTCACGTCGGCATGTACGTCGGCAACGGCCAGGTGCTCAACGCCCAGAGCGAGAGCACCGGCATCATCATCTCCGGCCTGTACGACATGGCCCCGATCTCGGCCATGGTCCGCATCGTCTGATCGGCGGTGCCGTCGGGGACGTCCGGAGGAGGGGGCGCTCCCAGCCGGTCGAGCAGAACGGCGGCTCGGGCCCGCGGGGATTTCACCCCGCGGGCGGCCCTCCCGGGGGGGGGGGCCCGGGGGTTTTACCCCCCGGGGCCCCGGCCCCGCTACCATGTCCGGTGCAGGTCCCCATCGTCTAGCGGCCTAGGACCCCACCCTTTCAAGGTGGTAACACGGATTCGAATTCCGTTGGGGATACCCGCTCGCCGGGGACGGCCCTCGCCCCATGCACCGTGCGGCGCCCCGAACAGGCCCCGGCACGAGGTCCGGGCCTTCGGCGGCCGGCGATTTGGGCTTTCGCGAGGATGCACGCTATTGTTGTGGAGCCCGCTTCGCGCGGCAGACAAATGAATCGAGGCCCTGTGGCGCAGTTGGTTAGCGCGCCGCCCTGTCACGGCGGAGGTCGTGGGTTCAAGTCCCATCAGGGTCGCTCCTCCTGATGAAGGCCAGGTAGCTCAGTTGGTAGTAGCGTACGCCTGAAAAGTGTAAGGTCGGCGGTTCGACCCCGCCCCTGGCCACCCGATGAGAACCGCGGCTCCTCCGGCCCCGATGTCGCGCCCGCCGGGTGCGGCGGCCCCGTCTCGGTCCTTCGTCCTCCTCAGCGGCCCGTGTCCGGCTCGGCCGGGAGTCTCCTGCGCCATGGGAGCCCGCGCTGCCTCCGCCGGGAGTCCGAGTCCCCGACGCCCTCCCCCGACTCGTCGCCCGCCGCAGCGGCCCCGGCCCCATCGGGACCCAGGAACCCGCGGTACTGCCCGATGAGGCCGTCCGGACGCACATAGGCGTCGATCCAGCGGGCCATCTCGTCGAAGATCTGCCGGCGCACCGGCTCGCGCGAGAGCACCAAGTCGTGGACGCCGCCGGCGAAGCGGCGGATCGTCACCATCGGACCCAGGTGCACGGCGGCCGAGCAGATGCGTTCGACGTCGAGCACGAGGTCCTCGCCGTGCATCCGCTCGTCCCAGGTGCGCGAGAAGTCGCTCCTGGCGCTCGTCATGACCAGCACCGGGGTATCGATGCGCAGACCGGCCTCCACGCGCGCCTGCCCCGCCAGGACGGCCCTGCCCCAGCCCCAGCGGTGGACGAAGGCCGGATTGGACTTGAGGTCGAGATCCCAGTCCCATTCGCCGTCCTCGTCGGCGCGCAAGCAGCGTCGGTAGAAGCCGGTGTCGACGACGGCGCCGAGCTCGGCCAGCGGGCTGACGGCGGAGATGGCCGCGGCGACCGGCGAGAGCATGCGCCACAGGGCCGGCGAGCCCTGCATGTCGAGCCACGGGGAGTTCAGGATGAGGCCCGACAGCAGGCCCGGTCGCTGCGAAGCCCACAGAGCCCCGGTCAGGCCGCCGGTGGAGTGCCCGATGAACGTGATCGGCACGTCGGCGTGGTCCTCGCGGATGTACGCGACGGCCCGGTCGAGCTCGGACTCGTAGTGGCGCAGGCTCGTGACGAAGCCCGCGTACAGCCCCGGAACCAGGTTGCGTCCGTAGCGGCGCAGCTCCACCGCGTAGAAGTCGAAGCCCTGCGCATCGAACCAGTCGGCCAGATGCATCTGGAAGAAGTAGTCGTTCCAGCCATGCAGGTAGAGCACCGCGCGCCCGTGACGCGGAGCACCTCTGCGGATGAGGGTCCCGGTGAGAGGCGCGTCAGGTTCTCCCTCCGCGGGACGAGCCCCGGAGATCACCCAGTTGCGCGACTCGTAACCCGTCAGCAGCGAATCGGGGACCCATCCACTCATCGGGGGATCTCAGGCGGCCTCAGTCGGACTCGGCGTCCTGCTCGTACTGGTACTCGGCCGCGAGATCCGCATAGTTGTCGGGGATCCCGTCATGGTTGAACTCGTCGTCGTGATGCTGCTTGCTCCGGAGCTCCCGCTCCAATGAAGCGAAGTCCGTCTCGACCGAACGGTATTTCAGATCCCTGGCCACCTTGGTCTGCTTCGCCTTTTGCCGGCCGCGCCCCATATGGGTCGACCCCCTCGCCTAGTCCCTCGCGGCTGTGCCGCGGCATGGTGAACAACTCTCGTGGGCCCTAGGCTACCCAATAGGTGGAGCGGTCACCAACCGGTCCGTCCCGAGCGCCGCAAGCGCCCAGGGCGCCGGTCCCGTTCGGCCTCAGGTCCCCGGGTGCTCGCCGACCAGCTCGGCGCCAGCCGCACCGTCGTGGGCTTCGACGCGACCGCAGACCCAGTTGCCCAGGCCGAGGCCGCCCAGCACGCGCTGGGCCTCGTCCACCTGGTCGGCGGGCAGCAGGGCGACCATGCCGACACCCATGTTGAGGGTCTCCTCGATGTCGGCCCGGCCGAGGCCGCCGACGGACTGGACGAGCTCGAAGACCGGGCCCGGGCGCCAGCTGGCCCGGTCGATGATCACGCGCATGCCGTCGGGGACGACGCGGACGAGATTGTTGGCCAGACCGCCGCCGGTGATATGGCTCATCGAGTGCACCGTGACGGCCCGCAGGAGGTTCATGATCTCGCCGGCGTAGACGTGGGTGGGCTCCAGGAGCTCCAGGCCCAGACTGCGGCCGAACTCGGGAATCTCCTTGTCGAGCGCCAGCCCGGCCTCCTCGAGCAGGACGCGGCGCACCAGCGAGTAGCCGTTGGAGTGCAGGCCGGAGCTCGCCATGGCCAGGGCGACGTCGCCGTCGCGGACCAGCTCGGGCCCGAGCAGCTCATCGGCCTCGACGACACCGGTCGTGGCACCGGCCATGTCGTACTCGTCGAGGCCCATGAGTCCCGGGTGCTCGGCGGTCTCGCCGCCGACCAGTGCGCAGCCGGCCGCCACGCAGGCATCGGCGATGCCCCTGATGATGGCGGCGATGCGCTCGGGCACGACATGGCCGCAGGCGATGTAGTCGGTCAGGAACAGGGGCTCGGCGCCGCAGACCACCAGATCATCGACGAGCATGCCCACCAGGTCCCAGCCGATGGTGTCGTGGATGTCGAGGGCCCGGGCCAGGGCGACCTTGGTGCCCACACCGTCGGTGCTCGTGGCGAGCAGTGGATGGCGGTACCCGGCCAGCGCGGAGGCGTCGAACAGGCCGGCGAAGCCGCCGATACCGCCGAGGACCTCGGGGCGCCTGGTGCGCGCGACGTGCGCCCGCATGAGCTCGACGGCGGCGTCACCGGCATGGATATCGACGCCCGCGCGGGCGTAGGCGGACTGGTTCATGACTCGTCTTCTCCGCGATCGGATTCAGCGTTGCGGTGGGCGGAGCAGGCCGCGGGGGCCTCCTCGGCGTCCAGACCCATCTCGCCGGCGGCCCCGTGCGGCACCGGGATCGGGTACTCGCCGTCGAAGCAGGCGCGGCAGAGGCTCTCCCTGGGCGTGTGCGTGGCGCTGATGAGACCCTCCAGGCTGACGTAGCCCAAGGAGTCGGCCCCGATCGAGCGGCGGATCTCGTCCACCGACAGGCCCGGCGCGATGAGCTGGGCGCGCGTCGCGAAGTCGAGGCCGTAGAAGCAGGGCCACTCCAGGGGGGGCGACGAGATGCGCACGTGCACCTCGGCGGCGCCGGCCTCGCGCAGCATGCGCACGAGCTGGCGCTGGGTGTTGCCGCGCACGATCGAGTCGTCGACGACGACCAGGCGGCGGCCCTCGATGACATCGCGCAGGGGGTTCAGTTTGAGCCGGATGCCCATGTTGCGCAGGGACTGGGTGGGTTGGATGAAGGTGCGTCCGACGTAGGAGTTCTTCACCAGGCCGTTGCCGAAGGGGATGCCCGACTCGGCCGCGAAGCCGATGGCGGCCGGGATGCCGGACTCGGGCACGGGGATGACCAGGTCGGCGTCGGCCGGCGACTCCGCGGCCAGGATCTTGCCGACCTTGACGCGCACGTTGTGGATACGGCGCCCGGAGATGACCGTGTCGGGGCGGGCCACGTAGACGTACTCGAACAGGCAGCCCTTGGGGCGGGCCGGCGCGAAGCGCGCCGAGTGCAGGCCGGACTCGTCGATGCGCAGCATCTCGCCGGGCTCGACCTCGCGGACGAAGGTGCCGCCGACGATGTCGATGGCGGCGGTCTCGGAGGCGACGACCCAGCCGGTCTCGAGGCGGCCGAGCACCAGCGGGCGGACGCCCTGGGGGTCGCGCACCGCGAAGAGCGTGTTCTCGTCCATGAACACCAGGCAGAAGGCGCCCACCAGGTGCGGCAGAAGCCCCATGACGACGTCCCCGAGGGGTTCGTCGTCCAGGGCCATCAGGGCGCTGACCAGGTGGGTGTCGTTGCTGGAGTCCATCTCCTTCTTGTGCGGGACCCTGCCCTTCGAGCCCTGCCCGAGGCGTTTGGCCAGCAGGTCCTCCAGCTCGTCGGTATTGGTGAGATTGCCGTTGTGCGCCAGCGCGAGCGAACCGCGGGGCGTGGAGGCGAAGGTGGGCTGGGCGTTCTGCCAGACGCTCGAACCGGTGGTCGAGTAGCGCGTATGGCCGACGGCCACGTGGCCGGTCAGGGAGTTCAGGGCGGCCTCGTCGAAGACCTGGCTGACCAGGCCCATGTCCTTGAAGACCATGATCCGGGAGCCGTCGGAGACCGCGATGCCCGCCGACTCCTGGCCGCGATGCTGCAGTGCGAACAGGCCGTAGTAGGTGAGCTTGGCGACGTCCTCGCCCGGCGCGAAGACACCGAAGACGCCGCACTCGTCCTGCGGCCGGTCGTCGCCATGCCGTGTCGGCGGTTGGCCATCCGGACGAAGAACCACGCTCTCAGCCTACCGTGGCGCAGCGGGCGCCCCGCCCCGACCGGTCGAGGATCGGAGCGCGCGGCTAGCGCAGATAGACGACGGCATTGTTGCCGCCGGTGCAGGTGGTGACCGACCCGGTCGCCACCACGCACGACATCGAATAGGTCTGGTTCGTCACCGGGCTGGTCGCCGTGACCTGGACCGTTCCGCCGGTGGTGGCGGCCGCCACGAAGGCGGCCTCGACGTTCAGCGCGAACTGGCAGGAGGTGGACGAGTTGACCGCCGTCGAGTCGCTGCACTGCGTCGCCCCGTCGGGGAAGGCCGCCGGTGTCGCCGACGCGCTCGGGGTGGGGGGCGGCGTGGGACTCGGGGTGGCCGGCGCCGACGCGGAGGGGCTCGCCGACGGGGAGGCCGCGCCCGGCAGGGAGCGCGTGCCGAGCGAGCCGCTGAGCAGAACGACCATCACGACGGCCAGGACGAGCAGGTGGGCCAGCCAACCGAGCAGGAAGGCGCCCCAGTAACGGCCCGACGGGGCGCCAACCTCGCGGGCGCGGTGGGCGGCCCCGGAGGCGGGGGCCGCGCCGAAGGGGCCGAACAGGAAGGAGATGATCGCCGTGAGCCTCACGCTCGGCGGTCTGGTGGCCTCCGGGACGACCGGGATCCCTGGGCTGGTCGGCCAGTCGGCCTCGTCGTCGTGGCGGCGAGGGCCGGGCCACTGCGCCCCGGAGAAGCGGCCGGACGCATCGTAGGGGGCGCCGAACCGGCGCTCGTCGTAGCCGTAGTCGGCGGGCTGCAAGGGTTCGCGCGGCCTCCGGCTGGGGTCAGTCGTCATGACGGCACCCTCCTTCCGCGGCCGCGTCCCGAACCCGCCCGGCTCGTCCCGAGCCCGTCTGCCCAACAGGAACTATACCCAGGCAGCATGAGATGATAACGGCTAGTCAGATCACTTTTCAGCGGGGCGGCCGGCGTCGGCGTCGTCCCTTCCCTCATCGACGATGTCGCCGATGATGCCCGAGGCCTGCCTGCTGAAGGTCAGGTAGCGGGCGGCGAGGTTGATCATCGACTGCAGGCGGTTGCGGCCGCCCAGCAGGAAGTACAGGTGCAGGCCGACCCACGCGACCCAGGCGACGAAGCCGGTGAAGTCGACCCTCAGGCCGTGGAAGCGGGCCATCTGAACGACGGCGGCGTTGCGGCCGATGGTGGCCATCGTGCCCTTGTCGAGGTACGAGAACTTCTCGGTCGGACGCCCGGCCTCCAGGTTGAGGACCTGCTTGGCCGCCCACACGCCCTCCTGCATGGCCGGCTGGGCCAGCTGCGGCAACGGGTTGTCCTCGATGAGGGCGCCGTCGCCTATGGCGAAGACGCGGTCCTGGCCCTTGACGCGCAGATCGGGGCCGACGAGGATGCGGCCGCCGCTGCCGAGCTCCACGCCCCAGCCCGCGACGTCCCCGTGGGCGCCGACCCCGGCGGCCCAGATGACCAGGTCGGCGGGCAGGGTGGAGCCGTCCCTCAGCAGGACGGAGTCCTCGCGGATCTCGGCGATGGCCGAGGTGGTGCGCACGTCGACGCCGCGCCGCTGCAGCTGGCGGCGGGTGTAGTGGCGCAGTCCGCCGTCGAACGGCATGAGCAGGTGCTCAGCCATTTCGACGAGCGTGACGTGGACGCGGTCGATCGCCACGTCGGGAAAGATCGCCGGGATGCCCACTGACTTCATCTCGGCCAGGGTACCGGCCATCTCGACGCCGGTGGGGCCGCCGCCGACGACGACGACGTCGAAGTTCTTCCTCGGGTTGGTGTCGAGGGCCTCGAGGTTCGACAGGATGACGTCGCGCGTCTTCACCGAGGCGGTCCGGGTGTAGATGGTGTACGAGAACTCCTCGGCTCCGGGGGTGCCGAAGAAGTTGGCGCCGACCCCCTGGGCGAGGACCAGGTAGTCGTAGTCGATCGGGCCTCCGTTGTCGCACTGGATCCGGCGGGCCCCGAGGTCGACGCCGGTGACCTTGGCGCGGCGGAAGCGGCAGCCCGGGGTTCGAGCGGCGAAGGAGCGCAGGCGGTAGGTGACGTCACCGGGATTCAGGCCGCCGGTGGCCACCTGGTACAGCAGGGGCTGGAAGGACGTGTAGGGGTTCTTGTCGACGATGATGACGCGGGCGCCGGCCCTGCCGAGTGCACGGGCGGCGTTGGTGCCGCCGAAGCCTCCGCCGACGATGACGACGCGGGGCCCCCGGCCCGGCTCGAACGCATCGCCCGATGTACGGAAAATGGACGGGATGTTCATCGGAGCAGGAAACCCCCTGGTCGAAACTTCACGGGCGCCGTGCGACCCGCGGCCAATCAAATCATTCCGCCGGGCACGGCGAACAGCTGTCCGGGATCCGTTCACCCTCAGCAGATCCGACCATCGATTCAGGTCGGCCTGACCGGCACGAGCAGCGGTCCCGGTGGCCGGGAGGCCCCGGCGCGCCGTCCGGGGCGCCGAGCCGGTCCCCGCGCCGGCGGGCCGGCGGGACGTCCCGCGCCGATAGGCTTGCCCCATGATTGCGATCCTCACCGTGACGGGCCTCGACCACACGGGCATCGTGGCCGCTGTCAGCACCCGGTTGGCCGAACTCGACGTCAACCTGTGCAACATCTCGCAGACGATCATGGGCGACTACTTCACCATGATCGCCCAGTGCGAGTTCGATGAGCAGGCCCATCCGATCGAGTCCCTGCAGGGCGGCCTCAGGACCGTCGGCGATGAGCAGCAGGTGGTCATACGCCTGCAGTCCGAGGCGATCTTCCACGCGATGCACGAGCTCTGAGCCATGGACACCCGGCACGAGATCCTCGAGACCATCGAGATGATCGAGGAGTACCGCCTCGACATCCGCACCGTGACGATGGGCATCAACCTGCTCGACTGCGCCGACCCCGACCCGGGTCTGGCCTGTGAACGGGTCTACGAGCGCATCGTCTCCCGGGCCGGCCGGCTGGTGCCCGTCGCGGAGGGCATCGAGGCCGAGCTCGGCATCCCGATCATCAACAGGCGCATCTCGGTGACCCCCATCTCCCTGGTCGCCGGCGCCAGCCGCGCCGACGACTACGCCTGCTTCGCCAGGGCGCTCGACAGGGCCGCCCACGAGGTCGGCGTCGATTTCCTCGGCGGCTTCACCGCCCTGGCGCAGAAGTCGCGCGGTGCGGCCGACCGCCGCCTCATGGACTCGCTGCCCGAGGCCCTGGCCACCACCGACGTGGTCTGCTCCTCGGTGAACGTCGGCTCGTCCAGGGCCGGGGTCAATATGAGCGCGGTGGCCCGCATGGGCGAGGTCATCCGCGAGATCGCCGATCGCACGGCCGGCCGGGGCTGCGCCAAGCTCGTCGTCTTCTGCAACGCCGTCGGCGACAACCCGTTCATGGCCGGTGCCTTCCACGGGGTCGAGGAGGGCGATGTCTGCATCAACGTGGGCGTCTCCGGCCCCGGCGTCGTCAAGCGCGCCCTCGACAAGGCCCCCGACGCCAGCTTCGGCGGCATGGCCGAGACCATCAAGAAGGCCGCCTTCAAGGTCACCCGCATGGGCCAGCTCGTCGGCACGATGGCCGCCGAGCGCCTCGGCGTGCCGTTCGGCATCGTCGACCTCTCGCTGGCCCCCACCGCCGCCATCGGCGACTCGGTGGCCGAGATCCTCGAGACGATGGGAGTCGGCACCGTGGGCGGGCACGGCACCACCGCCGCGCTGGCGCTGCTCAACGACGCCGTCAAGAAGGGGGGGCTGATGGCCTGCTCGCACGTCGGCGGCCTGTCCGGCTCCTTCATCCCGGTCAGTGAGGATGCCGGCATGATCAACGCGGTCAACAGCGGCACGCTCAGCCTTGACAAGCTCGAGGCCATGACCTCGATCTGCTCGGTCGGCCTCGACATGATCGCCGTCCCGGGAGACACGCCGGCCACGACGATCGCCGCCATGATCGCCGACGAGGCCGCCATCGGCATGATGAACAACAAGACGACCGCCGTGCGGGTCGTCCCCGTGCCCGGGGCCGGGGTCGGCGATGACATCGACTTCGGCGGCCTGCTCGGCCACGCCCCGGTCATGGCCGTGCACCGGTCCGACGCCAGTGCGCTCATCAGCCGCGGCGGCCGGCTGCCCGCCCCGGTGCACAGCTTCCGCAGCTGAGCGGCGGCGGGGCGGACTCGCAAGCTGGGGTGCAGAGTTGCCCGGCTGCATTTCTACTCCGCCCCGGAGCGCTGGCAGACTTGGCCCATGCTCATTGCGATGTCCGGTCTCCAGGCCACCGGTAAGACGTATGTCTCGACCGAGCTGGCATCCCGGATGGACGCGATGCGCATCTCCATCAACGGCATCGAGTCGGCCATGGCGGCCGCCGGCCTGTGGCGCAACCAGGCCACCGGCCTCGCCGCCTATCTGTCGGCGCAGTCGATCGCCCGCGAGAACCTGGCCGCCGGCCACGACGTCATCATCGACGCCGCGAACTTCACCAGGTCCAGCAGGAAGCTGTGGACGGACCTGGGGGACGAGTCCGGCGCCGATGTCCTGTTCCTCATCACCGTCTGCTCGAACCAGAAGCTGCACCACGAGCGCGTCCAGGCCCGCCGCAACGGCGTGCCGGGCGTCGACAGGATCACCTGGGACGACGTGGCCGATCGCAACGCCCACACCGAGATGTGGGGCACCGAGCCGCGCGTGGCGCTCGACACCACCCGCGAGATCGACTTCGACCACGTCATCTCGATGGTGCGCAGCTTCGGCGGGGAGGCCGAGCCGCTGCGCACCGTGCCGCGTTACCGGCCGGCCCGTCGCGCGGCCGAGGAGCCGTCGGCGGGCTCGCCCCTGGTCCCAGGGGAGAATCTGCCGCAGGAGGGGGCGCGCCGGCTCAGGACAAGCCTGTGACGCGGCCCTCGGCGTCGACGTCCATGCCGAGGGCGGCCGGCCTCCTGGGCAGGCCCGGCATCGTCATGACGTCGCCGGTGAGGCCGACGACGAAACCGGCGCCGGCGCGCACGGCCAGCTCGCGCAGGGTGATGGTGAAGCCGCGCGGCGCGCCCAGCAGGGCGGCGTCGTCGCTGAACGAGTACTGCGTCTTGGCCAGGCAGACCGGCAGGTCGTCGAAGCCCTGGGCGCTCAGCCGTTCGAGCTGCCGCTTGGCCGCCGGGCTGTACTCGACGCCATCGGCGCGGTAGATTTCGCGCGCCACCGTCTCGATCTTGCCGCGCAGGCTCGACTCGGCGTCGTAGATCGGGGTGAACTCCCCGGGCTGCTCGCACAGCTCGACGACGGCTCTGGCCAGCTCGACGCCGCCGGCGCCGCCGTCGGCGAAGACGGTCGAGGCGACGGCCCGGACGCCCAGTTCGGCGCAGCGGGCGCGCACCAGGTCGATCTCGGCGGGGGTGTCGGTGGGGAACTCGTTGATCGCCACGACGACCGGGACGCCGTACTTGGCGAGATTGTCGAGATGCTGCTCGAGGTTGGCCATGCCGTCGTCGAGGGTGCCCAGATCCTCGGCGCCCAGGTCGGCCCCGGCCGATCCCCCGTTGAACTTCAGAGCGCGGACGGTGGCCACGAGCACGACGGCGTCGGGCGCGAAACCGGCGCTCGGGCAGACGATGTCGAGGAACTTCTCGGCGCCCAGGTCGGCCCCGAAGCCGGCCTCGGTGATCGTGTACCCGGCCAGCTTGAGCCCCATCCGGGTGGCCAGGACCGAGTTGCAGCCGTGGGCGATGTTGGCGAACGGACCGCCGTGGATGATCGCCGGGGTGTTCTCGGCGGTCTGCACCAGGTTCGGCTTGATGGCGTCCTTGAGGAGCAGAGCCATGGCGCCGGTGGCGCCGAGCCGGGCGACGGTGACCGGCTCCTGGTCGTAGGTGTAGGCCGGGATGATGCGGCCCAGGCGGGCCTTCAGATCGTCGAAACCGTCGGCCAGGCAGAGGACGGCCATGATCTCGCTGGCGACGGTGATGTCGTAACCGCTCCGGCGGGGCACGCCGTCGACGCGGCGCCCCAGGCCGACGACGACATCGCGCAGGGCGCGGTCGTTCATGTCGACGACGCGGCGCAGGACCACGCGCTGCGGGTCGATGCCCAGCGGATCGCCCTGGTAGATCGAGTTGTCGACCATCGCCGCCAGCAGGTTGTGCGCGGCGCCGATGGCGTGCATGTCACCGGTGAAGTGCAGGTTGATGTCGTCCATCGGCAGCACCTGGGAGTAGCCGCCGCCGGCGGCCCCGCCCTTCACGCCGAAGCAGGGCCCCATCGAGGGCTCGCGCAAGGTGGTGACGGCCTTCTTGCCGATCCTGTTCAGTGCCATCGACAGCCCGACGTTGGTGGTCGTCTTGCCCTCGCCGGCCGGCGTGGGGGTGATGGCGGTGACCAGGACGAGCTTGCCATCGGGGCGGTCGGCCAGGCGGTCGAGCAGGCCGAGCGAAAGCTTGGCCTTGTCGCGGCCGTAGGGTTCGTACTCGGTCTCGGCGATGCCCAGCGAGCGCGCGATGGCGGAGACGGGCTCCAGCCTCGTCTCCTGGGCGATCTGGGCGTCGGTCTTCATCGTGTTCCCTCCCCCGGCCGGGACCGGCCGTTTCCTCGTGTGCCGCCCTCCCCCTTGTACCAACCGGCCTGCCGCTCGGCCGCGCGCTCCTCGCGCATCGCCTTGAGCGCGCGCAGGCTCTCGGGCAGGACCCCCGAGAGGTCCTCCCTCCCGAGGCGCTCGACGATCCACGGCTTCTCGGAGCCGGGGCGCCCCAGGTCGACGGGGCGCCCCGCGTACAGGTTGCCGTCGAACTCGCCGCGCTCGATGGCCTCGCGGACGAGGCGTTCGGGGTAGCTCTCGAATCGGGGCGCGCTCACAGTGCCCGCCCGGCCTCACGGAGACGATCCATCGCGGTGCTGCTCAGCGGCCCAGCCGGTCGAGGAAGAGGGCCTCGGCCCTGCAGGCGCGGCCGAAGTCGCCCAGTTCGAGGGACTCGTTGAGGCCGTGCATGCGGCAGTCGGGGTCGGCCACCGCGGTGCACAGCACGGTGGCGTCGGGGAAGGCGTCCCGGAAGGAGGCGATCATGCCGATGGAGCCGCCGGTGCCCATGCGGACGGGCTCGCTGCCGAAGGCCGCGCCGTAGGCCCGGCGGGCCTGCTCCGCGATCGGGCCCTCGAAGGGCACGGTCGAGGGATTGGCGGCCTCGGAGTTGGAGCAGCCGACCTGCACGCCCCAGGGGGCGTGGGAGTGGACGTGCCGGGTCAGGCACTCGACCGCGTTCTCGCGGGTGTCGCCGGGGGCGATGCGCAGGCTGACGCGGGCCCTGGCCGAGTCGATGAGCACATTGGAACTCACCGCGATCGGGGTGGTGTCGAGGCCGATGACGCTGATCGCGGGCCTGGCCCACAGGCGGTCGACGACCGATCCGGTGCCGATGAGCTCGACGCCGTCGAGGACGCCGGTCTCGGCGCGCAGCCGCTCGACGGGGTAGTCGAGTTCCTCGGCGGTCCGACCGCTGACGAGGCCCTCGACGGCCACGTCGCCGTTCTCGTCGTGCAGGGTGGCCAGCAGGCAGCACAGCGAGGTGAGGGCGTCGGGGACGACGCCGCCGAACTCGCCGGAGTGGATGGGCTGGGCCAGGGAGTTGACCTCGATGACCAGGTCGGCGACGCCGCGCAGCGATGTGGTGAAGGCCGGCACGCCGATCCGCCAGTTGCCGCAGTCGGCGATGACGTAGGCGTCGGCCGCCAGCTCGTCCTCGTGGCGGGCGAGCAATTCGCCGAGGCTCGGCGAGCCGATCTCCTCCTCGCCCTCGAACAGAACGGTGACGCCGACCGGGGGCCTGCCGTCGAAGGCGCGCAGCGCGGCCAGGTGCATGGCCAGGCCGCCCTTGTCGTCGGCGGTGCCCCGCCCGTACAGGCGGCCGTCTCTCTCGGTGGCCGTGAAGGGCTCGGTGGCCCACTTGCCGGTGTCACCGGTCGGCTGGACGTCGTAGTGGGAGTACAGGCACACGGTGGGCCTGCCCGGCGGGGCCGGCCAGTGGGCCAGGACGGCGGGTTCGCCGCCGGCCTCGACGGTGCGCACGTCCGACCAGCCGAGGGCCCTGATGGCCTCGACGAGGTAGTCGGCCATGGCGCTCACGTCGCCGGCGTGCTGGGGCTGGGAGCTCACCGAGGGGATCGCGACCATCTCGACGAGGTCGTCGATGGCGGGGCGCACCTGGGCGTCCGCAGCTTCCAGGATCCGGGCGTCACGGGTTCCATCGGTAGTTGTCACGAGGGCTCAGACCTCCTGCATGGCGTTCGGGATGGTGGCGGCCCAGGCATCCCGGATCCGGCTCAACGGCACCGTGAACAGCCCCTCGACGGCCAGCTCGGGGGTCCCGGTGACTTCGCCGATGCGGGCGGCGGGCAGGTCGTGCTCGGCGCACAGCCCGATGAGGGCGTCGTACCGTCCGGGCGCGACCGAGACGACGGCGCGGGCCGGGGTCTCGCTGAACAGTTCCGAGCAGGGGTCCAGGTCGCCGGGCAGGGCGACGGCGGCGCCGAGGCCCCTGCGCAGGCAGCTGTCGACGAGGGACTGGGCCAGGCCGCCCTCGGACAGGTCGTGGGTGCTGGCGAGGATGCCGGACCCGGCGGCCGCCCGGCAGACCCGGGCCAGGGCCCTCTCGGCCGGGAAGTCCGGGAAGGGGGGCAGGCCGCCGAGATGGTGGTCGTGCATGACGTCCTCCCACACCGAGCCGCCGAGCTCCTCCTTCGTCGTGCCGAGCAGGACGATCGCATCGCCGGGGGTCGCGAAGCCCATCGGGATGCGGGTGCGCACGTCGTCGATGACGCCGAGCATGCCGACGAGCGGGGTCGGGATGATGTTCCTGCCGTCGGTCCGGTTGTAGAGGCTGACGTTGCCGCCGGTGACGGGCACGCCGAGTTCGGCGCAGCCGGCGACGAGCCCCTTGACGGTCTCGACGAGCTGCCACATGACCTCGGGGTCCTCGGGCGAGCCGAGGTTGAGGCAGTCGGTGATGGCGACGGGCTCGGCCCCGGTGACGGCCACGTTGCGGTAGCTCTCGCACAGCGCGAGCTGGGCGCCGCGGAACGGGTCGAGGCAGGCGTAACGGCCGTTGGCGTCGGTGGACAGCGCGATGCCGAGGTTGGTGCCCTCGTCGATGCGGATCATGCCGGCGTCCTCGGGCTGGGCCAGGACGGAGTTGCCGCGCACGAAGCGGTCGTACTGGTCGGTGACCCAGCTCTTGTCCGCCAGGTTCGGGCTGGCGACGACCCCCAGCAGGGTCTCGGCCAGTTCGTCGCCGGAGGTCGGGCGCGGCAGGGCGTTGGCGTGGTCGGCGTTGACGGCGTCGATCCATTCGGGGCGGGTCTGCGGGCGGTCGTAGACGGGGCTGCCGTGGGCGACCGTGTGCGGGTCGACGTCGACGATGGTCCGCCCGTGCCAGTCGATGACGAGCCGGTCGCCGTCGGTGACCTCGCCGATGATCGTGGCCTGCACGTCCCACGTGGCGCAGATCGCCATGAAACGGTCGACGTCGCCGGGTGCGACGACGGCCATCATGCGCTCCTGCGACTCGCTCATGAGGATCTCCTCGGGCGTCATCGTGGGGTCGCGCAGCGGAACGAGGTCGAGTTCGCAGTGCATGCCGCCGTCGCCGGCGCTGGCCAGCTCGCTCGTGGCGCAGCTGATGCCGGCGGCGCCGAAATCCTGCAGGGCGGTGACGACGCCGGCGCCGAAGAGCTCCAGGGAGCATTCGATGAGGAGCTTCTCCATGAAGGGGTCGCCCACCTGGACGCTGGGGCGCTTCTGCGGGCCGTCGGCCTCGAAGGTCTCGGAGGCGAGCACCGAGGCGCCGCCGATGCCGTCGGCGCCGGTAGCGGCGCCGAAGAGGATCACCCTGTTGCCGGCGCCGGTGGCCTTGGCGAAGGCGAGGTCCTCGTGCCGCATGACGCCCACGCACAGGGCGTTGACGAGCGGGTTGCCCAGGTAGGAGTCGTCGAAGACGAGCTCGCCACCGATGTTCGGCAGGCCCAGGCAGTTGCCGTAGCCGCCCACGCCGGCGACGATTCCGGGCAGCACGCGCCTGGTGTCGGGGGCGTCGAGCGCGCCGAAGCGCAGGGCGTCCATGACGGCGATGGGGCGGGCGCCCATGGCCATGATGTCGCGGACGATGCCGCCCACGCCGGTTGCGGCGCCCTGGTAGGGCTCCACGTAGCTGGGGTGGTTGTGGGACTCGGCCTTGAAGGTGACCGCGTAGCCCTGACCGATGTCGACGGCGCCGGCGTTGTCGCCGATGCCGGCGAGCAGCGGGCCGCGCGGGGTGGTCTGGGGCAGGGCGGAGAAGCGGGACAGGTGCAGCTTGCTCGACTTGTAGGAGCAGTGCTCGGACCACATCACCGAGTACATGGCCAGTTCGGCGCCGGTGGGGCGACGGCCGAGCAGCTCCCTGATGCGGGCGTACTCGTCGGCCTTCAGTCCGAGCTCGGCCCACGGCTGGTCCGCGTCGGGCGTCGTGCGCGCGTTCTCAACGGTGTCAACCACGGGACCAATCTAGCGGGCCACGGTGGTGGGGCTGCGCAGGTGCCACAGGTGGAGCCGTATCCCCCAGGGCCCTGCTTCATCCTGTTCATCCTGAGGATTTCCCCTGATTCCGCCCCCCGGTCGTGCTGGTCGGGTCCCGTGGCGGGGTGACGGGCGTCTCGGGGTTCGGCGCTCCTGGGCGGCGGCCGTGCGCCCCCCTGTGCGGCTGCCGTGAGAGGTTCTCATGGCTGAGTACTCGGGCAGGCTTGGCGCCTATGACGAGCCGGTCCCGTTCGATGATGCAACGGCTGACACGTCATGGTGACCGGCCCCCGGCCGGTCCGCCTACGAAGCCGGCGGTGAACGCGGAGGCCCCGACAGTCACCACGTGGTCCGAGCCGGCTCCGGGTGCTGCTGGTGCCACGAGTTCGGCGCGGCCCGATGACCTGCGAGCCCACGCGTCGAACGTGACCGGCACGAACGATGCGGTGACGACCCGGAAGGGCGCCCTGGAAGGCGCCATCACCGACTTCGCGGGCACATGCTCCTGGCAGCATCAGCGCCTCCGGTATCACGACCGCGCTGGCCTCATTCGAAACGAACAGCACCAACGAAGTTGTCTGAATGGGCACTGTCGCGGCCGCGTTCGAAGCGGCAGGCGGTTCGGGTGCGGTCAGCGAGGTGTCCGATGCCGCCCTGGCCGCTTCCCTCGGGGCGGTTGGCGTGGCAGAGACTCGTAAGCCGTTGGATGCGACGGCCCCACGATCCAGGGGGATCCGCAGACGTCCGGGTGCGCGGATGACCCGGTGAACACCGCCACAGGGAACTTCATCGAACCGGAGACCGATCTGTCCTTCACGGGCGGCGCCGCGAATCCGGTGTTCACGAGAATGCACGACTCCCCATCTACTAATGCGAGGGTGTTCGGTCCGGGCTGGGCGTCTCCTGCTGATGAGCACCTGGTCATCAACGACGAAGGGGCGGTGCGGGTGCAGGCCTCGGGCCGGCCGGCGTGGTCCAGTCGTGGCGCGGGCACGCGGGTGGACCACCAGTGGGCCGGCGGCCGGCCTGTCGCACGAGTGGGGCCGCAGCATCACCGTGGGATGGAACCCCGGAGGCACCCGCATCACGGGGCCGGCCGCGTCGGATGGGCGCCGGGTCGACCAGCCGGGTCGACTACTCGTGTGACCAGACGGGCCATTTGGTTGCGGCCGCGGCTGACGGCGGGGCTGCCCGCACCTATGGGCGGAACGATGGGTGGAACGGGCAGGGCCTCATCTCGCGCGTCACCGGTCCTGATGGTGTGGTCGAGGTCGACAACACCTGCGACCAGCGGGGTCGGGTCAGCACGCAGCGGTCCGCGTTCGGCCGCATCTCCCGCTGCAGCTGTCTGCCAGGCAACGTGACCCAGGTCGCCGACTTCGGATTACGCCTACGGCCCCTCCGTGCGCCCGCTGAGGCGGGAGGGCGTCCGGCGGGCCGGCCCCCGTCGGCGGCCGCCAGGAGAACAGGGGACCGGGCCGTCACCGGCGCCGGGTTCCTCGCCTGTTCCGGGCCGGACAGGACCGCCGAACCATCCCAAGAACGACCCGCCCGGCGAACCCGGCACCGCATTGATCATCAATTCCTGTGCCGGCACGACCAGACCTCGCCCCGCGCGATGGAACACCATCTTTCGCCAGTACCCAAACCCCAGAGCGCTCCGCTCGGGACCGCCCGGCGCAGTGCGGCGGCGGTCCCGGTCGGTTCATCGGAAGAATTCCCGCAGGTACCGCACCCCGGCCTCATCCACGCGCGAGCTGTGAACGACCCGGCCCCCGGCGAGACAGACGGCGTAGCCGCAGCATCTGAGCACGAACTCGATGTCGTGGGTGATGACGAACAGGGTCCTCCCCTTCGCACTCATCGCACGCAGGACACCGGCGACTCCGATCATCCGCCGGTAATCCAGCCCGCTCGTCGGCTCGTCGAGAACCAGGATCTCCCGCCCGGCCGCGATCGCGCCGCCAATCGCCAACCGCTGCTTCTCGCCCCCGGAGAGGGACATCGGGTGCCGGTCCGCCTTGCCGTCGAGATCGAGCGAGCGGAGGATCTCATCAGCCCGGGCCGCATCGGCATCGGGATCGACGCCATCCATGCTCAGAAGCAGCTCATCGATCGCATCCTCGGCGAAGAGCTGATGGTTCACGTCCTGCATGACCATATAGGCGAGCCCCCGACGTTTCCGGGCGCCGTAGACGACTCCATCGATCTCGACCTCGCCCCTGCCTGACCTCTCCAAGGCGCACAGGGTACGGGCAAAGGTCGTCTTGCCAGCGCCATTCCTCCCGAGCATCGCGATGACCTCACCGCGGGGCAGCGCAAGCTCCGGGATCGACAGCCTCTCATGCCCCTTCGTGACGCACTCGAACGCCTTGACCCGTATGGTCCCAGTACCACTGCCCGCATCGGCCGCGGGCCGCAACCTCCAGGGGTCGGGGGCTCTGAGCCCAAGTGCCGCCAGGGTTTCCGGCGCGAGCTCACGAAGCTCCTCGGGCGCGAACTCCCGCTCAATCCTGCCATCCTTGACATAGACGAACCGATCCGCGACATCGAGGAGGTAGAAGAGCCGGTGCTCCGCGATTACAAGGGTCTTCCCGTCATCCCGCCAGCGTTGCACGACTGCGGCCAGATCGCGGATCGCGGGCAGGTCGAGATTAGACGAGGGCTCATCCAATACCACCACTTCCGGCTGGATGGTGTCCGCCGACCCGCAGGCGATCAGCTGCTTCTCTCCCCCGGACATCTCGAAGAGATCACGGTCGAGGAGACCCTTCAGAGCGAGCCGCCCGGCGGTCCGCGTGATCCGCTGCTCGATCTGCTCGGCGGGAACACCGAGGTTCTCACAGCCGAAAGCGAGCTCGGCAGTGGACTCCACGTTGTAGAATTGGGTCCTGGGGTTCTGAAGCACCGATCCGACGTAGCCGGCCAACTCGTAGAGCTGCATATCGCTGATCCGCCGGCCGTCCAAGAGGACATCGCCTTCCAAGTCGCCCTCGTAGAAATGCGGGACCAGTCCGTTGATGAGCCGTGTCAGCGTACTCTTCCCGCTGCCCGATTCACCGCAAAGCACCACGGTCTCACCCCGTTGGATGTGCAGTGACACATCCTGCAGACCCCGCACGCTCTCCTCGCCGTATGTGAAGGTCACGTTCCGAAATTCAATCATCTGCAGTTCTCCCGTCTAGGTGGCCGCGTAGGCCGTGACGAGCAGGACGGCGGCCAAGACGACAACGACGACATCGACCGGGCGGATTCCGATCTTCGCGATGCTCGTGTGCGCACCGGGTCGCTCCAATCCGCGGGTGAGGGCTGCCGCCGAGAGTTCATTCCCGATCTTCGCCAACGAGATGACAAGAGGGATGAAGCGGTACTCCAAGAGCATCAGCGGGTTGCGCCAGAATTTCTTCGCGCCAAGCCTGATACCGCGCATCCGCATGGCGTCGTTGATCGAGCGGAACTCCTCGCCCATCGTCGGGGCGAACCGGAAGACCACAGAGATCGGAATCGTGACCTTTCGGCTCACCCCGATACGACTGAGGCTCGTGACGCACTCACTGGCGGTGGTCGTCGCGACGAAATACGCCGCCATGGCGAACGCCGGAGCGAGCCGCAGCACGAAACCAGAGAGCAGAACCGCGATCATGTTCACGAGCAACGGCAATTCCAAGCCTCCTTGGAACGTCTTCGACAGCATCGCGAGCGCGAACAGCGCGCTGTACCAGAGCCCCAGCTTGATCTGCTGGTTCTGAAGGAGCAGTGCGATGGGGATCGCAGCCACGGTCGCAGTGAAGAAATTTGATCCGTTCAGCAGCTCCGTGACGGCCACGATTCCCATGAGAAGGATCTTGGCGCGCGGATCCAACCTCAGCGGGGAATACCCACTGCTGGTCTTCGCGGTTTTCAAGCGATCCCAGCCCTCACGAAGTGCTTGCGCAGCATCTTGCGTCCGAGGAATGCGCCGGCAAGGCCGCTGAGAAACAAGACCGGTAAGCCCACATACAGCATCCAAGGCGGCATGAAGCCGCGCAGGGCCTCGGCGTACTCCGACCCCATCGACTCCTCGATCCCATCCCAGTACGCTGGGCCGGCGAGCCACAGAAGCAGCGGAGGGGCTATCAGGGCCAAGCAGAACACCGCGTAGCTGAGTGCATGGAATATGAATCGATGATATCCGCCCAATTTCAGTATCAGATCGGCCGCAAACCCCGCGACGCTGTAGCAGACAAGGGCAACCCATGTGTAACCCACCATGAAGAAGAATGCGCCTACAATGACCCCTGTGATCGTCAGCATGCCGAACTTCCTGATCTTCGTGTAATACAGCATCATAGGAATCGCGCACGCCAATGGCCAGATAACCAATGATATTGGGTACATCGGCGGAAATGCGTTCAGCATCCCGATAACGAAAATAACCCCTATCACAATCGCCGTATACACGCCGATATTGATCAGGTCCTTGCCATTGAGCCTAGACGTCTCAGTCATTTTCCCTCTCTTTGGGGTGAATTATGTTCTTGGGTCCGACGACTGAAAGTTGGACAGTTTAGAAGGCGTCACCAAGCCGCACGGCGCAGTGACTCCGGAGGTTCCGGGGAGGTTGACCAAGAAGCAAACGATCAGCCCTCGGCAGAGCAAAGTCAACCATCACAGAATCGAAAACGGAGAGTTCCCGGGATCTCAATTCCCGGAATGATCTGCATTCAGCCGGTTGAGCAAGCATGAACTTGAGTGAGGCAGAGCACATCAATCATCTCCCATTTTCATTACTTGCCCTGTATTGCGATACGGACAAACAAATATAGCAGCCTTCAAACGGGGAAGCCATCAATTTTCCAAATTGGAGTATAGCACATAGCTTAGGTTAAGCGAAGTGATGCAGCGTTGGAGTCAGGGTATCCAAGGGTTTTTCCTGCACACCCTGTCCGGAAACTCGGCCATGTCCAAGACCGCTTCACCATCACTGGCCCGACGACGTTCCACCACTCGGGGAGTTGGACCCGGCGGCGCCAGACCAACGATCTTGGGGCCGGCGGTACGGGCTGAGGGAAACTGTCAAGAAGGGACGACCGACGTGAGTGGTTCTGCCGTCCATCAAGGCAAGATAAAGCCTTGATGGACGAGGAGGGCATCTTCCCCGAAGAGCTCTCGGGCCATCCCCACCAGGGAACCGGACGTTCCAGATGCTTCCCGGCATGGAGCGATCGTCCCCAGATGATGCCAGATCAAAACAGCACTGTAGCAGCATCCCGACAGCTTATCGACGGCACTGGCCACGCAGGTCATGAGAACCACGCACTGAGCGAGCGGACATCCAAGCCAGAAGAGACACGGGCTGGTCGACCACGGTGGATCGTCCTGGGTGTGGTGGGGGGTGCAATTCCACGGGAGGGTGAGGATCATGCCTGCGCCCGAGAAGTATCCCGATGAGCTCAAAGAGTTGTGCGATCCGGCTGGCGCCGGATGCCCCGACTGACCCGAGGCGGGCCAAGGGCTGTTCCAGACGCATCAGCGAGAAACTGGGGTCGCCCCCGAGGCGACTGGGTTCCCAGGCCCGGATCGACGCTGACGAGCGACTCGGAACGACCACCTCGGGCACTGAGCGCGTCAAGCCTCTGGAGACCGAGGACCACGAGTTACGGCGGGAGGACACGACCCTGAGGAGCGCCTCGGCTCTTTCGCGGCGGAGCCAGATCGTCCGTCTCGGTTCGAGTGCCCTGGAGCAGGTGACCTGGCAAGCACGGACCATCAAGGCCGAAGCCTTGAAAACTTGAGTTGCTGCAGGGATCGCGGCGATCAGGATGGATTCGACCAGTTGCCGCAACGGCCCTGTCGAGGAGGGGGGCCGACGCCTCCGCCGAGGCCGTGGACTCCTCCTGCTGGTACAACGCAGCCGAGGCGTCGAACAAGTCCTGCAAGCGTGAACTGACCCGGAGTGCTCTATGTTCCCGGTCGAAGCCCCCCGCAGCGCTTCGTGCCAGCCGCCGATGACTCGGGCCCGGCCCGATCCATGACGCGAAGGTTCCTTCGGCCCGCCGGCCCCTGAAGAAATTCCCGGACGCACCGATCATCGGACTCCAACCGCAACCAGTCAGATCCGCTGGGGATACCTTGCAAAGTCCACCCCGAACGCGTTCGCCACCACTTTCGCCGACCGCATGCCCGCGGCCAGTACCCGCCAGTAGAGAAACCGCCACTCACACCGATGATCGGATCATACCCCAGCCGGACAATGTCAGTAACACCCCTCATGGGAGCCCCGGCTCTCATGAGTTCGGCGCCGCCGGAAACACCCCCAATCTCATGAGACCCTCGATGAGGGCATTGCCGGTATCAGCGACGTGGTTACCGCTGAGCATCGTGAAATGATCTCCCCCGGTGTGCGCGATGGAGACTGTGCCGATCAGTACGTCCTGCCACATCCGTGCCGCCCATTCGTGCGCGTCTGGCAGGAAGCCATGACTGCTGTGGGGCTGGATGATGACGGCATCGGCGATCAATGGATCAGGGGTCGAAGCCGCAGCCTGCATGACATGTCGATACCGCATCCATTCTCGACGCAACTGATCTGGGGACGTGTGCCGCCGGACGGTGCGGACCACTTCATAGTACTTCTGCCATCGGTAATGCTCATCGAGTGATGTCAAGTACTCGAAGAAACGTTCGACAGAAGCCTCTGCCCCAACTTTTTGCAGGACGGGAACTGATGATCGACGTGGCGCACAGGGGCCCGACCGGGCGCGTAAGGCCCAGTTGAGGACCTCGACCAGCGTGGGTACCTCCATGCCGCTGGGAACGACAGCGTCCAGTGCGACCCCGAATTTGGTGAGGAACATGACTTCGGAGAGCCGGTCATCGGCCAGCAAGGGAACGACTTGGGGATCGATGAGCCCCAGCGGAGTAATCCGGTACCCGGCCTCAAGTAGAAGTCGTGCAGTTTCCATCGCGACCAATGCCCCATAACTGTAGCCGATGAGACTGTATTCCTTGGCCTCGATGTCCTTGAGCGATTCGGCTGTCAAAGTGGCGATTTCTCCCGTCACGACGTCAGTAGGCTGATTGATGAACCAATCGTCATCGGCGAGCGTCACGGCGACAATATTTCCCGAAGCCGAAGGAAGGATCGCGGCGAGCTGAGCCATCGAGACGCTGTCGACCAGAGAATCGCTGAAAAGCACCGTGAGACGTGGGGGCGCCGCCTGACCATCGCTTCGGTCTCGCAGCGGGGTGATCACAACGGTGGACTGCTCGGATTGCGAGGAGGCTGGAGCGTGAGTTCCTCGATCAAGCTCGGCGGCAGCGGTAGCAACGTTCTCCGCGCCGAGCAGGGCCCGCAGCACCGTTTCGAAAGAGACATTCGTCAATTCGGGTGTTTCGTCACGAAGTCTGCCGGCGACCGAAGCCGCGGAGATCGAATTGGCACCGAGATCGAACGGGTTCGCACTATGTGTCAGAGGTCCATCGAGACCGAGCTGCTCGGCCCAGAGCCCGGCGATCCGTGCGGCGATCGTCTCCGCCTCTGCGGGGAGCGATGAGGTCTCGAGGTCGGCAGGGGCAGCATTGCTCCCGCTCCGACCAGCTGCATCTTCACTCGCTACCGACGTCACGTTCGCAGCCAACGTCTTCTTGTCGATCTTCCCATTTCGGGTCAGCGGGAGTTCCGGCACGAACTCGATCTGCTGGGGCACCATCACAGCTGGCAGACGGCAGCTGAGGAATGACGACAGGGCTTCACGGGAGGCGGACGGGCTTCCAGCGCGCACCCGTGCGGCGAAGAACGCGAACCGTTCCGGAGCCAAGGCGCTGTCAGCGTCAGGAAGCGTGGCAATGGCACCACCTGCGCTCCCCAACAGCTGCGAGGCCCACCAGCGAGTGGGCGGGAACAAATCCAGCCGTTGACGACCGGTGTCACCCGGCCTCGTCATCAGGAAGATCTGGGACAGGTACAGCCACCATTGCGGACCAACAGGTTCGGAGAGCACGATCATCCCGTCGTCGGCGGCAAGATTCACGAGGCGCTGGAGGGCGCGGGGGCTGTCCCGAGCATTCTCCAGCACACCAAAGGCGCATACCAAGTCATAGGAGCGGCTTGCGAATCCCTGCCTGACGGGATCATGATCTATGTCGAGCGTACCGAAACGCCAGCGGTCGTCGCCGCCCCAGCGATGACGGGCGGCTGGGAGGAAGTGCTCTGACCGATCGGTGAAAGTGTATCGGAAGTCCGTGTTCGACAGTCCCGCCCTGACGTGTTCGGTCGTGCTCCCCGCTCCGGCTCCGATCTCTAGGACGCGCAGGGGCGCAGTCATCCCACGGTGCGCGGCGGCACGGGAGACGAGTGCTGTGATCATTCTGTTCCCCCACCGTATGCTGGCGCGGTCCTGGTGGATCTGCTCTGCGACGGCCGGGTTGCCTCCGGGGAGCAACAGCTCATGGGCGGAGGCCTGGCCCGACAGCAGCGCCGGGAGCCGGTCAGCGGAACGCCTGACGTAGCTGGTGAAGTGCCGGTAGTCGAACCCATGCGGGCTCAGGTGACTGACGCGCTCCCACAGTCCATGCAGTTCCGAGTCGGTGTGAGACACGAGTTCGCGACCGTCAAGCGCCCGCCGCCACACGTCGATGATCCACTCGTTGGCGGCCAGGACGGGCAACCCGGTCTCGACTCGATCTAGGGTTCGCGTCAAAGTGGCGATACAAGCCTTCTCAAGCGCAGCAGCATAGTTGGCGATACCATCCCTATCACTGGCATCGACGCATTCAGAGGCCTCCTTCGCGGATTCCCGAGCCCATTGCGGCAATGGATCATCACCAGCGATGACGGCGGGGACGACGAAGGCATGCAGCTGACGCTGTGCATCGTCGCCGGTGGCGACGACAGCGACCTGTTCGACGGCTTCATGGTCGACCAGAACACTTTCAATTTCGCCGAGCTCGATGCGGTGACCACGGATCTTGACCTGGTCATCAAGACGTCCGAGAATCTCTATCTCTCCTTCCGGAAGATAGAAGCCACGATCACCCGTTCGATACATTCTTCCGCGCGCAGGGTCATTGATGAAACTCTTCCGCGTCAATTCATGGTTTCCGCTGTAACCGCGAGCAAGACCGGTACCCATGATCACGAGTTCGCCAGGTACCCCAATGGGCGCATCTCGTCCGAGTGCGTCGAGGACAGCGAACCGCTGGTTCGCCAAGGGCCGGCCATAGGGCACACTGGCCATGAGCGGCTCATCGGGTGCAATGGGATGGGCTATCGACCATATGGCCGCTTCCGTGGCTCCGCCCATCGCGATGAAACGAGTTTCGGGGAAGGCGGCCCGCAGATCGCGAACGAGTTCGGGCGGAATGCGATCTCCGGAGAGAATCCACTGCCGGATCGTGCTGGGACAGGCCCCTCCGTTCTTCAACGATGTCAGCAGAAGCTGCGCGACCGCAGGTACCGTGTTCATGATCGTCACGCGATGCTCAGTCGCGACCTCGAGCCAGGTTGACGGAGCGATCACAGTGTCAGCCGGTGGAAGTACTACAGCAGCGCCCACGCTCAAGGGTCCGAAAAGATCATAGACCGACAGGTCGAACCCGAGGTCCGCTATGGCCAGCGTACGATCACCCTGGTCGAGCATGAAACGATTGTTGACGTCCATGATGGTGTTGACCACCGCTCGGTGACTGAGTTCAACGCCTTTCGGCCGACCAGTCGATCCCGAGGTGTAGATCACATAGGCGAGGTCGTCAGGGTCGGCGTCCGGGCGGATGTCGGGCAGGACACCGTTGTTCGCGGATGGAAGACTGTCCATGTCAATGATCGGGACGGCCTCGGTGACTCTGTGCCCGTCCGCGCACAAAAGCGCGACGACCCTGGCATCCTCGCATATGGTCATCAGGCGCGCATGGGGGTGACGGACGTCGAGGGGGACATAGGCCGCGCCGGCGATCAGAACACCAAGAACGGCCGCGATTTGATCTGGGGACTTCGGTACCGCGATCGCAACCCGGTCCCCCCGTCTCACGCCTGCGCCGGTCAATTCTGTCGCGACGGCTCTGGCCCGCCACAACAACTCCTCATAACTCACACGGACATCCCGTCCGAGCACCGCCGGCGCTGCAGGCGCGATCCGAGCCGCATCGATCACGAACTCGTGCAGCATCCCGACAGGCAGCGTGCGTCGTGTGGCGTTGGCCAGTTCGCGTTCTCGTCGCTGCCTCGGTGGAAGGTCAACCGGGGACGCCGACCATGAATCGATGTCACCAGCGAGAGAGCTCAGGGCATTGATGAACGCTGTGAACATATCGGCGGACATTCCTGCCGGGAAAACGCCTTCGCGCGTGTCCCAGTGCACGTGAAGACCATCGGCGTCATCCATCACCTGACAATCGAGGAAAGCCTGGGGCGTCTGGCTGATCGTGTATCTTATCACACCTCGCATCGCTGACTCGTCGCTCCTGTCGTCGTCGCCGACTCCGATGGCGCTGGTGAAGACGTAGGGCATGACTGCGGTCTCGCGGCCCCGTGTACGGGCAATCTCGCGCATCACCTCCACACCACTGAAGGAACGATGGTCCAAGTCGGTGAACAATTGCTCGAGCATTTCGCGGGCACGGACGTCGAACGGCCTCGTGTCTGCCCGGGTTTCGAGCAGAGTGACTGAGGTGAAATCCCCGATCACATCAGCCAGTTCTGGCACTTCCGGGGGCCGGTCAAGTACTGTCAGGTTCAGGCAGAAATGCGGATCCTCCGCCCACCTGCTGAGAACATCGGCATAGCAAGCCATGACTGCCGCGGTCGCGGTGAGTCCGTGCTCACGGGCATGCTGCTCCAGTGCCTGCCACTGCGGGCGCGGCAGGAGAAAGCTCTGGCCGTGCCAACGGGCGGCGGCCGAAGCCGAAGAGACCGTTTCATCGGGGGAATCCATCTGAATTGGCAATTGCGGCGCAGCCGGCAAATCATCTATTCTCTGCCGCCAGTAGCGGCAGGCGCTACGATATGCTTGGCCCTCGCGCCTGGCCAGCTCCCACAGAACGTAATCACGGAACTGAATGGATGATGTTTCGATCGGCGCAGGGCGACCCGCGTATTCCTCCTCCCACTCGCGGATGAGCCTGAGCAGACTGGCCCAGTCACCCACCAAGAAATCGAACGAGATGTGCATGGTGGTCGATGCCTCAGTCTCATCGGCCGCTGGCTGGGTGAGTTCGACCGCGAACATCGGCCATGAGCCGATAGGGTGCACGGAGTGGGAAAGACGGTCTCGGACCCGGTCCAACTGCTCCGCACGATCCTCAGGCGCACTGCTGGTCAGTGTGGTGACCGGAACCTTGAGTGGTGGCACGTCTGGGAGTACTCGCTGAAAGCCGGAAGCGTCGATTTCGACGCGCAACATATCATGCCGACCAATGAGGGCACGCCAAGCGTCTGCGACCCGGACAGGATCCAGTCGCGGATAGTCCACCTCACAGTAGAGATGGCAGGCAACCCCACCATAATCGAAGACGGAGGACCGCCCCATCAGATAGGCACCCTGCACATCCGTGAGTGGGAACGGTTCGAAACGATCATTTGGTTGTGGCTGAGGACCACTTTTGGCGCGCAACTGCTCAAGGATATCATCTTTGTGAATTCGTAACTGGGCGATCAAATCCGTGGTGACGATGCCACGGGGTGCCCGGTAACGCAACTGGCCATCGTCTTCCCACAGTGCGATACCAAGGTCAGCCCACTGATCAAGTAGTTCGCGAAGAGTCATCGTGAGTCCTCGTCCTTCTCCGAGATATGCGAAACACCGACAGCCGATTTGGCAGCAGCACGCAGACGATCCTGGAGAAGGACGCGTTGCGCGCTGTCCGCAGCCCCCTCCTCTGCCGCTGGAAATTCAGCACCGCCAGTGAGGTCCTCCCACAACCGAGCAACTTGGATCATACGCTGCGCATCAGCATGCGACGCCTCATCGAACATCGCAGTAATCTGGCTTGCTATGGCTGTCGGCCAGAGATCCGTGAATATTTCTGCATGTGTATGATTCGACCGGAACAACTCGGTGCTGGCAGCTGTCTTGACGAGACCCTCGCCCTCATACCCAGTGCCGTTCTTCGCTTTTCCTGACAGATGCAGGGTCGGGATCCAAAATACAGGACCGTGCACGCCGGCAAGCGTGAGCGTTCCGGTACTGGTGTGCACCGACACAGAGGGGAACCGTACGTCGTTGTCACTGTCGCAGGCGTCCAGTACGGTGGCGTACCGTACCGCGACCGGTGTGCCGTCGAGCGCGCCGCTTATCAGCTTGCCGTCCTGGCTCGGCTTCAACGAGACCGGCCGCAGGGACAGGCCGATCTCGGTGAGCAGTCGCGCCAACGCATACGCGGGTTGGATCGACAAGTATGCGTCAATTGCGAGCGGCCTGTCGAATGAGAGCAGTTCGCGGGCAGCTGCCCGGAACACCCGCACCGCCGGCAACCAGTGATACAGGTCGGCGACGGCGAACCGAGCACCGCATCGGCGTGCTGCTCGTAGGCACGTAGTGACGTCCTTGGTGCTGGCCGGAAGTTCATGCAGCACCGATATGCCTTTTTCGAGGAATTTCGCGGCAAGAGTGGTTCCTGAACCTCCAATACTGTCCGCCCGTACGATGACACAGACGAGGTCTGTGTCATCCGGGACGTCGTCCGCGGAGGTCAGCAGCGGTACGCCGTGAGCGTCAGCGATGCGTTGTGAACGATCGCTGCCCCGGGCCAGGAGGCCGATCACAACCGTATCCGGGTGACAACGTCGGAGTGCGGTAAGATACATCTGGCCGAAGGTGGAACCGGCGACCACAATTCTTCTGCTGTGCTGGCTCGCCTCCGCCATCACAATGCTCCCTCCTCCATGATGTCCGCCGCTGGATCCTGTGTTGTCACGAGCGTGCAGGCTGCACCGGGTTGCGTCAGCACGGTCAGGACTCGATCGGCGTCCAGGACGCCGGCGGCTGAGGCGCTACCGGCGGGAACCCTTCCGCCGAGGACCTCGAAGGCAGCCGCCGCTGCGACTTCCGCTGCGAGCACGCCCTCGCTCGGTGCATGCAGCATGACCTTCCCCGACTCGCCTTCCACGAGCATGACGACATACGGTCGACGGCCGGCGGCCATGGCCATGCTGGCGTCGTGCAGCCATGAGCTACCCGCCTCGAGGCTCATGCCTGTGGCGAGCATGAGCGTGTCCACGATGCCGTCGCCGACCATGGCGCTGTACCAGACGCCGTCAGAGATACCGGAATCACGGGCAATGGCTTCGGCATCGGCGTCAAGGTATGGAAACAGCGAGACCGGATCAGGAAACTCGTCGAGCATTGCATGCTCCTGCCGATGCGCCCCTCGGGAAACGCGTCGCCCATCGAGCCAGACCGCGAGCGGTTCGACATCGCCGTGTTCAAGACCTGCCAGGTAGTCTTCAGCGCCCGTCCGTGTGAAAATTCCTCTCCCCCCAGCGATGACTGTCAACCTTTGCGTGTCCGGATACCGCCTCAAGAACCATCGAGGTAGAATTCCTGATGCGCCAGGCAGGGCCCCCGCATGGAATAGGGCCGTCTGTCCGCGGGTATCGACCACAGGTAGGCAGCGGGTATCGGCCGGTCCGCCAACGTCCAC
Organism: uncultured Propionibacterium sp.; assembly: GCF_963539965.1. Classification (NCBI taxonomy): domain Bacteria; kingdom Bacillati; phylum Actinomycetota; class Actinomycetes; order Propionibacteriales; family Propionibacteriaceae; genus Propionibacterium; species uncultured Propionibacterium sp. The sequence continues at coordinate 19,190 of NZ_CAUTOU010000006.1, read as the reverse complement.
ATAATCCGCACCCATAGCCAGCACGGCTGACGCCATGGTCACTGCTCGGTCGTGTGAAGGGCCGGTTGCATTGACGACGACGTCGAGCCCGTCGGCAAAGCGAGCAAGATCCTCGTGATTCCGCACATCGCAAGCGGATCTTGCGATGTGCGTCTTGGACGGCGCCTCGCCGGCGCCGGCCGGCAGCGTGATCGCGTCGGGCCGGCGCGCCGCCAGTCTCAGCTCCGAGAGGCCTGCTGGGTCATCGGGCGCCCGCAACAAAGCTGCAACGATGTTTCGGCCGATATCGCCACTGGCGCCGAGCACTCCGATCTTGACGCCATTCACAGCACGCCCTCCTCATGCGTCTCGTGACCGGTTTCGGAGATGGCTGCATCGATCCGTCGCGCAACAGTGACAAGATGAGGGCGGGCGAACAATTCACGCATCGCGATGGTGACGCCATAGCGTTTCTGGACGGCTGCGATGAATCTCGTCGCTCGCAGGCTGTCTCCCCCCAGTTCGAAGAAGCTGTCCGTACGATCCTGCGGGGCCGTCCTCAGCAGCTCGGCCCACAGGAGGGCGATCTCGGTCTCGGTACCCGGGCGGATCGGTCCGGCCTGTCCTTCTGAGTGTTCGACGGATTCCGACCACAAACAATCGTTCGAAGTCTTCTGGGCACGAATCAGCACGGCCGGAGTGGGACCGACCGGGGTGCTGTTGGCTGGTAATCCGACAGTATCCAGCAGACGCAGCCAGGTCGCTTCGTCCTGGGTGGGCGCACTGATAGGCCTGCCCCTGGCATCGGTGAACCCGTTCTCCAGCAATCCTGCGATCAACATCCCCAAGGGCATGAGTTCGGTGTTCTCCATCGCGATCAGCGTCCCGCCAAGCCGCAACAGCGAGGATGCGGTTCCTACGGCGTCCATGGGGTCCGCCCACCGGTGCAGGCTGCTCACGGCGAGCACCGCATCGAACGAAGAGTCACCGGGATGCGGACGACCCGCCGGGAGAACAGTGCTAACGGCCCCGGCATGGTCCAGGGCCGCACGCAGGTGGGGGTTCTCCTGGGTTGCCCCACCGAGATCGACCAGCGCCAACGGTCGCCCGATCCGGTCGGTCTCCTCATGGAGGATGTCGCCGATCCGTTGCCAGACCGGCATCAAATCCGGCTCAGCAGCGACGAGGCGATTTGGCCGCAGTTCCGGAACCTCAAGAAGATCGGTTGGAGGCGCATCACCACTCAGCACATGCTGGATGAGGGCCTCATGGGTGATGAGTGCGACCACCATGCCCCGGACAGGCCCGTCCCAAGCGCTCTCACACACGTCCTGGGAAGATCTGAGCTGCCCCAGAGGGCGGAGAACCCCTTCGTCCGGGGCCAGGACGTCATGATCACGTAACCACTGGCACCACGTCGCGAGCAGCGGGCGAGCTCCTGAACCCATCCGAATCCGCGTCCACCACTGTTCCGCAGGTACACCGTCCGATGGCAGATCATCCAGGCGCAACCATCTCGTCAGAATGCGGGCAGCTGCCTCTGTCTCCTGGCTCCGACGTGTTTGCCAGCGCCGATGAAGGCGGTGGGAGGCCGAGGAGCTCCTCCTGGCATCGGGCACGATGGCTTCGACCGGTAGCGGTTCGGTCCACCGCGAGGAAGCGTCGGGGGCGGCCAAGTACTGCAAAGAAAGACGTACGCAATCGGTTACGGCGGTGAGAGGAGCAGCGTCCTGCTTCTTGGCACGGTCATGGTGCAGTTCCAAGGCCATGGAGTCCGCACGAAGAATGATGGACGCCGACAGATGCGCATTCTGGACACCGCCGACCCCGACCATGGTGAGCTCATCAGCAATACCGCAGTTTTCGGGGTCCGAGCCGGTTTCGAAGTCCGTTTCCAGCAACCGGGCAAGGAATGGGGCTGAGCGATCATCCAGCGCACGATGCGACCGGGGACTCACCTCGCGGCCTCCGATCGTCAAAGTGGCTGCGCTTCTGATTGCCGCGAGTGCATCGGCCACGACGATGACAGCCGCCGACAGGGCCGACCGTCCCAGCGGCCGCGTCAGATCGTTGAGCGTCCTCGTAGTCGCACTGTCGGCGATACATGTTTCGCCGTACTGCGGCTCATCATCTCGAGGAACAGGATACTCAACCATGGATCCGTCCTCCTTCCGGCATGGGCTTGAGGGCGGGCATGCGAAGCAGTTCCTGCGCGAGTTGAACGTCGGGGCTGTCCAAGTAGAAATGACCGCCACTGACGACGGAGATCTCCACCGGCTGATTCGAGACCTGCTGCCATCCGGCCACCCGGGATGGGTCAACTTCAGTATCTTGGTCACCAATGACGACTTTGACTTTCTCTATCCGGGTCTTGCTGAATCGATAAGCATTGAGCAGTTGGTAATCAGCCCGGACGATCGGAAGGAAGAATTCCCGCAATTCGACATTCCCCCAGATCGGAGCCGTGGCCGGATTTTGACGGATCACGTCGGCGACGATCTCATCATCGGTTCGTGGGACACTCAGATCCGCTGATCGGTCTGCCAACGGCGGGTTCTGCCCGGAGACGACGACAGTCGTGCGCACCGGATCCAGGAATGTGCCGAGTACAGCGGCCGTCTCGTAAGCGACGAAGGCGCCGAGTGAATGCCCGACCAGAGTCAAGGGTCCGCTCTCGTCGCTGAAACGAGCCACTAACTCGTGCGCTATGCGCATGGCAAGGGTGGTCATCTCGGTGAGCGGTGCCGCATCGATAAGGTGATCGCGCCCCGGATAGGTGACTCCGAACACGCGACAGTGCGGCATGGCCATGGCCAAATGAGTGAAGAAGCGAGGGGATCCGCCCGCGTGCGGGAAGAAGACAACAATTCCACCAGTCTCGGAATCGGCGCAAAGCGGTGTGACCAATCTCATATGTCTCCAGTCCGAATATCTTCGTCTGCCATACTCAGCACTCGTTCAATGAAATCTGTAAATGCCGTTGCGATGAAGTCCTCGGGAATCACCTGCTGCGGATAGTCCCAACGCACTTCCATCCTGTGTCGGCCTATGGGCATGACCTGGCAGTCGACGAGCACGGCCGGTGTTCTCGTATGCGTCCACGTGATACGCACATGGCCTCCTGCGAGATCCTCGGCCAAGGGAGACCCCAGCAAACTGGTAAAGACGACAGGATAACGCTGTCGCTGCGTGGTGGCGCCGAGGGCGTTCGTACCAGCATGAGCAATGGCTGCGCCCAGTTGCGCATGGATTTCACGCAGATTCATGCCAGGACCGCACTCACAGAGCGCGAGTTCACTGAATTGGCCAAGCGCATTCGGAGCCTCGGACGGTCTGTTCGCCGTCGGAATGTTCACTGTAAGCCGCTGCTGATCGGTCGCGGCAGCCAATGCCGCACTGTAGGCGTGGAGCAACACACTATTGAGTGTGACTCCGTGGCGTCGTGCAAGGTTCTGTAGTTTATGGGTGATCTCACCGTCGAATATTTGGCCGCGAGAATCAAAGACAACCGAGGACTCAGGAATGGCATTCATCGGAATGTTCGGAGCAGGCAGCACCGGAACGGCCATGCCATTGGACGCGCTGCTCCGCGTGAGGGCATATCGACGGAAAACATCAATGTCACGAGGAGACTCCGGTGTAGCGCCGTCGCTCATGACGGCTACGGCGAGATCACGAAGGATTGCGGCTACGCTCAAGGAATCAAGAGCGAGATAATTGAACACGAGTCCGAGCTCACCGGGATGCGCTCGTCGGACGAAGGCTCGCACAGCCGGCGCGGCGAAAGCATCGACATCAGTACGTCGCAGCAAGTCACGGAACTGATCGTCCGTAAGATCGAAGGGGATTTCGGCGAACTCTGGAGAGGCAGAGGTGATGATCCGTTGCCGCCAATCTTCGCTGCGCACAAGACGCAGCACCTCATGACAGGCGACAGTCTTGTCCAGTACCCGTTCCCAGCGAGTGGAAGTCGATGGATCATCGCTCCTGATGATCACCGCGATGCACGGGCTCGTGCATACCACTCCGGGGATCCCATCGGATCCGAGGGCATAGGCCAGCTGCAGTGGAGTCAGATCGAAGGACTCTTCACCTTCCACATCCAGGTCGGGTGCGGGGTCGCCTGTTTCGCTTCGCAGAGAGCAGTTGCGCCAGAAGTCATCGAATCGAGGATGCCTGAACAATGTTGCGATAGAAGCCTCAACGCCCGACAGGCGCAGAACGGCGCACACCCGTGCTCCGGTCAGGCTGTCGCCACCCAAGACAAAGAAATCGGCGTCATCGACTATTTCCTCAGAAACATCGTGCATGCCGAGTTCATGCTTCCACACCCAGCGACACCACTCGGCGAGTCCGAAGGAGGACAGCGAAGCGTTTTCAGCTGCGGCGCGTTCACGCCAGCCGATGCGATGCGTGGAAGTCTTGCTGGGAATGGAATCTGCGTCATTGGTCCCCGCGTCGGACCGGCAGGTGTCGGCGAATGCAGTCAGGACGGGGGCGCGGAAGAGATTGGCGAGATCAGCGTGGAGCCCGGTCTCGCGAAGTTGAGCACACATCCGTGTCGCTGCCAGTGAGTCGCCACCAAGGGCGAAAAAATTGTCATCGGCGTCAACCGGACGACCAAGCACCCGTGCCCAAGATTCCGCAATCATCGACTGAATGGAGCCGGCAACGAGACCAGGGGACGGTTGTTCCCCCTGATCCTGCTCAACAAGAGCCGTGACCGCGCCACGGTCCACCTTTCCATTCGCGGTCATCGGAAGATGCGTGATTGGCCGGAACACCGCAGGAACCATGTACCAAGGAAGGCATGAGGCCAAGTAGGCGGTCAACTCTGACGAATCAGGCGTCGGAGGGCTGTCGGCAGGTACATAAAGTACCGCCAACGCCGACCGATCGCGGATCGGCACGACTGCTGCGGACGTCACTGCCGGATGATCGCAAAGCCGGGACTCCACTTCTCCGCACTCGACCCGGTGTCCACGGATTTTCACCTGCGTGTCCTCCCGGCCGACGATGAAGAGCAGTCCCCCGCGCCAAACTCCCAGATCGCCTGTCCGGTACCAGCGGCAACCATCCGGCCCCTCGACGAATGCATTCGCAGTACGTTCAGCATCTCGATAATAGCCCTGAGCCACTCCGACCCCGCCGATCATGAGTTCGCCTATGCATTCATCGGGTTGGTCACGACCATGAGTATCGACCACACGATATTTCTGACCCGCCAAAGGTCTCCCGTATGGCACCGACGGCCAGTCCGCCTGCAAATCTGCCGCATCGCTGACGACATACTCGTTCGACCAGATGCTCGCTTCAGTGGCACCGCCCATCGCGATGAATACCGATCCAGGTGACAGAACGCGCGAACGGGCGGGTAGATCCAGCGAGATCCTGTCACCGGAGATCAGGAACTTACGCAAACTCGGGAGAGTGTCATTGGCGGCAATGAGCATTTCCAAGAGCATCGGCACAGAATTCCAGACAGTGGCCTTGGAACGACGGACGGTCTCTCCCCAGCAGAAGGGGTCACGCGTCTCAGACTCCCCCACGATCACCAGACGAGCTCCTGCATCAAGTGCGCCGAAAATATCGTAGACGCTCAGATCGAAATCGATCCCCGACACCCCGAGGACGGCGTCGTCCGGACCAATGCCGTTGCGTGCATTGATGTCCGTGATCGTATTGGCCGCAGCTCCATGCGCGATCGCAACACCTTTGGGCTCGCCAGTGGAACCCGACGTAAAAATAACATAGGCGAGATCATCCGCGTTTCTCGGGATGGGGTGTTCCAAGGGGAGCGTGTCCTCATCCGCAAGAAATTCTGCAGTCACCAGGAGCGACCACTGGCTGCACCGGCGAATCCGGTCAAGTCTCGCCTGCGGCGCGTCAAGGGCGATTGGCAGATAAGCACACCCCGCGTAGAGCGTGCCAAGGATCGCGACAACCTGGTCGATGCCCCGCGGCAATTGCACCGCGACGAGTCCTCCTGGTCGAACTCGTCGCGCTATGCGCCCCGCGAACACCAGCGCGCGACGGTTCAGCTCAGAATTAGTCAGTACGGCATCCTCGTCGAAGACCGAATGCGTGTACCGTCTGGATTCCTCGATTGCAATAGCTGATGGTCGTTCAGCGACCTGCCGACGGAATCCGGCATAGAGCAGCTCCGAAGATGTCGGAGGAGTCGAATTCAAAATTTTTCGAGCATTCGCCTGTGAATTCGGCAGACTCGTACACGGGCGTCCGCATTCAGCGACTTCGACGAGATTCTGAATGAACAGTTCAAATATCGCCTCAGCGACATGGACAGGAACTGCTGCAGTTCGGATATCAAAAGTGACCTCGACGGTGCTCTCATCCAGGCGAAAGAGTCGACAATCGATCGCGCTCTGCGGCGTCTGGCACCAGCTGCACGGCCGGCCCAGCACCTCGAGAACCAGAGGAGTGAACACTGCCATCTTGGGTGAATAAGTGAATACGCATCGAGAGGCCGCGACCGGCGCGTCAGCAGCCTGTGCCTCTCTCATTTCGGTCATAACATCCCGGTGCTCATCGATTCGCCGACGCAAATCAGTCGCAGCGGACAAAACTTCCTGTTCGAAGTCAGCTGCCGCGAACGCGCGATGCGCATACGCGACCGTCCGATCTGCGACAACGGCCTCAGTTCCTCGAATATCCAATGCCGCCACAGTCACACAGAAATCATCATTGGCGGACCAGCGGCGCAGCGCGTGCTCGTAGACGGCCAGAATCAGGCTGGCCAGCGAAACCCTGAATTCATCCGCCCGCGCATCGAGCTCATCCCACAATTTCCGGTCAAGTTCACGTCGGAGCGTCATCGTCTCCACATCAGTGGTGGCGGTCTCGCTCAGATGTGTCAGCTCAGGACCGGGCAGCAGAGCCGGGGCATTGTTCTCATATCGGCCGACGCGGCGTGGCCTGGAGCCGGCTCGTAACGCATCATGAACTGCTCCGATGGATTGGAGGAATTCACCAGAATGCTTGTCCTCACCGCTGTAGACCTCGGCCAGTTCGTGCAGAACGACACCGATTGCAGCAATATCGACCGCCGCGAGCGAAAACACCAAGTGGAGTACGCAGTCATCCCCGCCCGCCGTACTGAGAGCAACCCCCCAATTGATGCCGCGTCCAATGTCGATCGTGGCGTGCATCAATCGCTCACGGATCTCGTTCCTCCTGTGATCGGGGTCTGTCTGCACGTCGAGGACGGCTACCTGAGGAGCAGGCGCGTCCCCATCCTCGAGCAGGGCCTCATCGCCCAGCACGAAAATGCACCTCAGGGCCGCATGGCGGTGAACCCTGTCAACTGCTTCCTGCAACCGCTCCACATCGAAGCTGCGACCACGGAACTCAAAATAGGCAAGGCACTCCATCCCGCCCAGTGGGAGTTCAGGCATGCGCCCCACGGCATATGCCCTCTGCAACGCGGTCATCGCCGCACCAGGTTCTGTCAGCGCGCACGGCACCCGCTCGCCCATCGCTTCCCCCTCGGCCGTTCTCCTTCGGCCGTTGTGTCCGCGCAACTCTTGCGCTTTGGTCAGCCTAGCCTATTGAAACTTGAACTTCGTGTCCATCCCCTTCGACCCGATTCACAGGCTTCGACCCGATTTCACAGGGTTGTCCCGAAGCCGTCCTCCGACCGCCCGGGCATCACCCGGTCGGATCGTGGGGTTCGCCTCGAGCCGCCCCGGCGGTCGGGGGGCTCGGCGCGGACCGCCCGGCGGGGCCCGGTGGAAGAGAAAAGCGCACGTACTGGCCCGAACCGGCGCCCAGGCCGTAGCCTCGTGCCATGAGCTATGTTCCTGCCGTGCACTCAGTCGACAGCGGCTTGGCGAAGGGGGCTGCCATCGCGGCCATCGTCTACCACGGCCTGCTGCTCCTGTTGACCGAGATCATCGTGCTGTTCGCCAGTACGATCCTCTCCACCGTGATGAGCGAGCTCGGCGCCGAGCTCCCCCCGGACTTCACCACCACTGACCTCACAGGCGTCCTCGCCTTGGTGGCCGTCATCTTCCTCGTCGCCCTCGGCATCCCGATCGGCCTGTCGGTCTGGATGTTCGTCGCGGCCCGGCACGGCCGGGCCGGACAGGTGCTCGCGGTGCTCATCATCTTCTCGGCGTTCACTGCATTCCCCTTGCTCCAAGCGGTGGTGAGCACCTCCTCGGGCACGAGCGATGCGAGTTCCCTGCTGGCGTTCCTGCCCTGGCTGACGATCCTCGCCCTCGGCTGGCTGGGGTGGACGCGCATGAGGCAGCCACCGGTCCCGATGTCCGGCCAGCAGGGCTACAGCCAGCCCTTCCCCGCGCTGCCGCCGCAGCCCGGCGCTTACGGCGCCCCGGCCCGGCCCTACGGCTGGCCCGCCAATGGCCCGTACGGCGATTCGCACGGCCAGAGCGCACACGACCAAGGCTTCGGTGACGCCCAGCCGCCGATCCAGGGCCATGACGACTCGCCACGCCGCGGCTGGTGAGAAGAGGCTGGCCCGCGCCCCGCAAGCCACAGCCTCACTGTCAGAAGACCTTCAGTCCCCGCTCGCGGAAGGTCGCGCGAGCGGCCTCCAGCTCATCCTTCGAGGGGGTCGGCGTGTTCTCGAGCCTGTAATCCAGACCCAGGTCGTGCCACTTGTCGCGGCCCATCTGGTGGAAGCCGAGCACCTCGGTACGGGTGACGTTGGGCCAACCCGCGACGATGTCGGCCACCTTGGCCACATTGGCGGGGTCGTCGGTGAGCCCGGGCACGTCGACGAAGCGGATCCACGCCTCGGTGCCCTTGGCCGCCAGGCGGTCGCCGAAGGCCAGTGTCGGGGCCAGCGCCCTGCCGGTGACCTCCTTGTAGAGGTCCGGGTCGCCGGACTTCACGTCGAGCAGGACCAGATCGATGTCGTCGAGCATCTCGTCGGTGCAGGCGGCGCCGAGGAAGCCGGAGGTGTCGATGCAGGTGTGGACGCCCATCGTCCTGGCCCCGCGCAGCAGATTGGCCGCGAAGGAGGCCTGCATGAGCACTTCACCGCCGGACAGCGTGAGGCCGCCTCCGGTGGCGCGGAAGACTCCGCGGTAGCGGCCGATGCGCCCGAGCATGTCGTCCACCGCCACAAGCTGGCCCCTGGCCATGAAGAAGGTGTCGGGGTTGTGGCAGTACTGGCAGCGCAGCGGACAGCCGGCGAAGAACACCGTCATGCGGGTGCCGGGCCCGTCGACGGCCGTCACCAGCTCCCAGGAATGGATCGACCCCGCGGTGCCGGTGTGCATCGCCTCCAGACGCGCGCCGCGGGGCAGGTCCTCGGTGGTGACCCCATCGAGGCCCGCCCCGTGAAGGCGCCGGATCGGGGACCTGAACGAGTTGTCCCCGACCGGCGCGATCGTGTCAGCGGTCATCAGCTGCCCGGGTGTCAGGCCGACTGGTGGAAGGTGCGGCTCAGCACGTCGAGCTGCTGCTCCCTGGTGAGCTTGACGAAGTTCACCGCGTAGCCGGAGACGCGGACGGTGAGGTTCGGGTACTTCTCGGGATGTTCGACGGCGTCCTCGAGGGTCTCGCGGTTCAGCACGTTGATGTTGGCGTGGTACAGGCCGTCGGTCGTACCGGTCTCTTCGCGGTTGGCCTTCATGTCGGCCACGCGCTGCGCGTAGGTCTTCACGGACATATCGGTATCTCCTAAGCGGTTGGTAGGTCTCTCAGTACTCGGTGCAGTCGTTCGGCAGGAAGCCGGCGTCGAGGATGCCGACCAGGTTGGCGACCTGCTCGTCCTTGTCACGGCCAAGACCGGTTGGGGTGATGGTGTTCGTCAGCGAGATGCCGTCGAGTGCATCGTTGTAGTCCAGCTTGCCTACCGACAGCATAGAGGCGACCATGCCGTGCGTGTCCATGCCGTTCTCCGGGTTCGCGCCGGGCGCAAAGGGCGTGCCCTTCTCGTGGCCGGAGGGGAAGGCGCCGGTGGCCTTGCCGTAGACGACGTTCGAGGTGATCGTCAGCACGGACTGGGTCGGGATGGCGTCGCGGTAGAGCTCGATCTCGCGGATCTTGCTCATGATCGTGTGGACGACGGTCGAGGCGATCTCGTCGGCGCGGTCGTCGTCGTTGCCGTACTTGGGGAAGTCGCCCTCGGTGACGTAGTCGACCACGAGGCCGGTCTCGTCCCGCACCGGGGTGACCGTGGCGTACTTGATGGCGGACAGCGAGTCGGCGACGATCGACAGGCCGGCGATGCCGCAGCCCAGGGTGCGCACGATGTCGGAGTCGTGCAGGGCCATCTCGATGGCCTCGTAGGCGTAGCGGTCGTGGCAGTAGTGGATGATGTTCAGAGCCTCCACGTAGGTGCCGACGACCCAGTCGAGCATCTTCTCGTAGCGCTCCCAGACGTCGTCGAAGTCGAGGGGGCCGTCGCCGGACACGGGCTCGAAGCCGTCCGCGACGAGCTTGCCGCTCATCTCGTCGCGTCCGCCGTTGATGGCGTAGAGCAGGGCCTTGGCCGAGTTCACGCGGGCGCCGAAGAACTGCATCTGCTTGCCCACGCGCATCGGGGAGACGCAGCAGGCGATGGCCGCGTCATCGCCCCAGTGGGCGCGGATGTCCTTGTCGGACTCGTACTGGATGGCGCTGGTCTCGATCGAGATGGCGGCGCAGAAGTCCTTGTAGCCCTTCGGGAGGCTCTTGTCCCAGAAGATCGTGATGTTCGGCTCGGGGGCCGGGCCCAGGTTGCGCAGCGTCTGGAGCAGGCGGAACGAGGTCTTGGTGACCATGGCGCGTCCGTCATCGCCGAAGCCGGCGTCCGACCAGGTGGCCCAGTAGGGGTCGCCCGAGAAGATCTGGTCGTAGTCGATGGTGCGCAGGAAGCGCACGACGCGCAGTTTCAGGACGACCGCGTCGATCATCTCCTGGGCTTCGGACTCGGTGATGAGACCGGCCCTCAGATCGCGCTCGAAATAGCAGTCGAGGAAGGCCGAGAGGCGGCCGATCGACATGGCGGCGCCGTCCTGGGACTTCACCGAGGCCAGGTAGCCGAAGTAGGTCCACTGGACGGCCTCCTTGGCGGTGCGGGCCGGGCCGGAGATGTCGAAGCCGTAGCCGGCCGCCATCTTCTTGAGCTTCTTCAACGCCTTGATCTGCTCGGCGTGCTCCTCGCGGTAGCGGGCCCAGTGCTCGCTGAAGGGCTGGTCGACGACCTTGTCCTTGTCGGCCTGCTTCCACTCGATCAGCTTGTCGACGCCGTAGAGGGCGACGCGGCGGTAGTCTCCGATGATGCGACCGCGGCCGTAGGCGTCGGGCAGGCCGGTGATGATGTGGGAGCTGCGGGCTGCGCGGATGCGCGGCGTGTAGATGTCGAAGACGGCGTCGTTGTGCGTCTTGCGGTACTTGGTGAAGATCTCCTTGACTCTGGGGTCGACCTCCTTGCCGGCCTCGCCGATGGCGGTCTCGACCATGCGCCAGCCGCCGTTCGGCATCATGGCGCGCTTGAGCGGCACATCGGTCTGCAGGCCGACGATGACGTCGTCGTCCTCACTGATGTAGCCGGGGCCGAAGGCGTCGACGTCGTTCGGGGTGTGGGTGTCGACGTCGTAGACGCGGCGCCTGCGCTCCTCGTTCAGATAGTTCTCCTCCAGGTGATCCCACACGCGGAGGGTCTTCTCCGTGGGACCGGCGAGGAACGACGCGTCGCCCTTGTAAGGGGTGTAGTTGCGCTGAATGAAATCGCGCACATCGATGGCTGCCGTCCAAGGGCCCTCGACGAAGTCGTGCCAGGGGTTCTCGGTCCGGACGGAGTCGGCTTCAGTGATTGTCACGAATTGCCTTTCTAGTTGGATCGGTGCACCGCAGGGGATCTTCCCTCGGTCGTACCTCGAGCCGCGAGCGGACCCTGCCAGTATGACATTTCTTCGGGTGGCCCCGGTACTTTTCGCGCCTGCACGCTCGGTACCGGCGTTCGCGCTGATACGTTCAGGTTAGGCTTGGTTGCTTCTTGCGTCCATCGCCCGCCCGCCCTTCGGACGCACGTCCGGGCATGAGGCCCATCTGCCGGAGTGAGAGCCGTTTCGCCCGAGGAGAAGCACCCAGACCGGCGGATGGCCGTCATGACCGACCCACTGGACGGCGGCTCCAGCGGCCGGGAGAGCGGAGAACCGGGCACGCGGCGGCCGCTCCGCAGGATGTGGTGAGGATGAAATACGGTGGGGAGGGGAACCGTTCAGCACCGGCCACGATGTCCCCGGGGCAGGAGGCGCCATGAGTGGGAGCACCCCGAACGAGCGGATCGAGGCCGCAGGCACCGGCCGGGACGCCACAGAGCAGATCCAGCAGGCGATCGATGCCCTCAGCGCCTCCGGTGGCGGCGTGCTGACTCTGGCGGCCGGCACTCACGCGGTGAGCGGTGTGGAGCTGCGCTCGGACGTGCACCTGGTGCTCGCCGCCGGTGCGCTCCTGCAGGCCGTCCCCGCAGTCGATCTGCCCGAGCGGACGGTCTCGGTGGCCGAGGAGTCGCGTAGCGCGATCGTCTACGCCCGCGGCGCCGACAACATCTCGATCAGCGGCACCGGAGTCATTGACGGCGCCGCCGGATTCTACCTGCACGGCCTGGACGGGCACGGCTACATGACCCACGAGCGCCACCGCCCGCGCGTCATCGTGCTGGAGGGCTGCTCGAACGTGGAACTGCGCGGTTTCACCATCCGCAATGCCCCGATGTGGACGCTGCACCTGGTGGCGAGCACCGACTGCCGCCTGAGGGATCTGACGCTGCGCAATGCGCTGGACGTGCCGAATACCGACGGCATCGACATCGACACCTGCTCGCGCGCGCAGGTCATCGGCTGCGACATCGCCGGCGAGGACGACTCGATCTGCCTCAAGACCACCGCTCAGGCCTGCCCGGCGCTGACCCGGGCCTGCGAGGACATCGAGATCCGCGGCTGCCGCTTGCGCTCGCGCTCCAGCGCCGTCAAGATCGGCTCGGAGACCCACGGCCCGATACGCCGCGTGCGCGTGAGCGACTGCGAGATCGTCGAGTCGAACCGCGCGTTCGGCATCCAGTCGCGCGACGGCGGCGAGATCACCGACGTCAGCGTCACCGGCCTGCGCATCGACACCCGCCTGCAGGGCCCCACCTGCTGGGGCTCGGCCGAGCCGGTGCACATCAGTTCCCGCGCCCGTCTGGCGGGCAACCGCCCCGGCCGCGTGGACGATGTGCGCATCAGGGACGTGAGGGGCCGCGCCGAGGGCGCCATCGTCATCGTCGGGGAGGCCGCCGGTGACATCGGCGCCATCGAGCTGAGCGGCATCGACGTGGAGCTCGTCGCCGCCGAAGGCGTCATGGCAGGCACCGCTGATCTGCGCCCTCCTGTGAATCCCCTGGCCAGAGCGGGTACGGGCATGGATAATGCCTACCACGTGGACGAGGGCGAGGACCGCCCGTGGGGTGTGGAGGAGATCCCCGGCTGGCCGGTCGGCGTCTTCACCCGGATGGCCGGGCGGGTGAGACAGGACGATGTGAGGGTGGCCCGCAGGGGTTGATCGCGCCGCCACCGGACGCCGAGCGGGCTGCCCCGTCGCGGCGGCGATGAGCCCGGGCCGTGCGCATCCGGCCGGATCCCGATGCCCCCGTCACGGCGGCGGAATCCGAGCAGCAGGCATCCGGCTGGGCCGGCGATCTTCTCGTTAGACTCGCCGGCATGAGCAATGACGCCCTGACCGGTGGGAACGAAGTCGTTCTGTGCGTGGACGGCGGCCAGACCGGAACCCGCGCCCAACTGAGGTGCGACGGTGTCCCGGTGGCCGAGAAGTCGTATCCCGGCGTGGTGAACGATCGCCCCCAGATCCCTCAGCTGGCCGAGTACGTCAATGATGCGCTGCGCACCTTCAACCGGCCGTGCCCCACGGCCTCGGTGGGTTCGTCCGGCCTGGCCGATGACGCCGATCCGGCCGAGCTGCTCTCGCTCGTGCGCAGCGCGGGCGTGAAACACGTCTTCCTGGCCCACGACTCGACAACGGGCTATCTGTGCGCGGTAGGCGACGAACCCGGGGTCGTCGTGGCGGCCGGCACCGGCGTGGTGACGCTGGCCGTCGGCACCGGAGACGTCGCCCGGGTCGACGGCTGGGGCTATCTCATCGGCGACGCCGGGTCGGGCTACTGGATCGGGCGGGCCGCTTTCGACAGGGTGATGCGCGCCCACGACGGGCGCGGGCGGGCCACGGCGCTGACCGGGTTCATCGAGCAGGACTTCCCCGATCTGGAGAAGGCCTATCTGGAGCTGCAGGCCGACGAGCACAAGGTGAGTCGCATCGCCTCGTATGCCCGAACGGTCGCGGGCCTGGCCACCACCGACCCGGTCGCGCGGGCCATCAGCACCGAGGCCGCCGATGAACTGGCCGTCGCGGCGCTCGCCGGGCTCCACAGGGTGGGACAGGACGAGCGCCCGGACCCGGCAGTGGGCATGCTCGGGCAGGCCTTCCGCAACACGGTACTGCGCGAACGCTTCGAGGAGCTCATCCGCGGACAATTCACCGCGGCGCGAATCATCGATGCCAGTGGCAACGGCCTGGGCGGCTGCTTCGCCATGGCCCGCCTGAGCACCGATTCGGCCCTGCGCCAGCGGGTGCACGAGGCGCACACGTGATTCCGGACCGGCGTTTCCGGCACCGGTAAACCCGCTCGCCAGGCCCGGCCCCGCTACAGCGAACCCACCGGTTGCCGCGTCGGGCGACCGTCCCGATGACGGCCGGGCGCGGCTGCCCGTGCATGGACGAGGCCGTCGAGCTCGTCCAGACGGCCGGTTGAGCGTCCCGGCCGGCCCGGGTGCGGGTGGTCCCGGGGTCCGCCGGAGGCGGCGGGTTCTCCCCGGTTCTGCCGGGACAGCGGCCCGACCGGGGCTCCGCGCGTGCCCGTAGCGGCTCGCGGGGACGTGGCGGGCCGGTGGTGGCCGGCGGGTGGTGCCGGTGTGCCGGTTCGTCCCGGTGCCGGTGGGTCGGGCGCTGTGCGACACGGACAACCGGGACGGGCCGCTGGCCGACCAGTTCCGCAGCGAGACGTGGCCGTCGGCGAACGCGGTGAAGCAGATGGTCGAGCAGGGCAACGAGCTCCAGCACAAGACGATGCAGGCCTTCAGCGCCGGCGGCACCTGAACAAACCCGACAGACGAATAACGAAGGCGGCCCCGGGGGTTGTGATCGATTCGACATGCGACCACCCGAGGCCGCCCCGTGGAAGGCATCCATCGAGGCGCCACTCCCCTCTTTCATTCTCTTGCATGGCCGGCATGAAACAGAATCGTATTTTGATGGATTCAGTGCCACCTCTCGGATGTGATTGGGACACGTGGGCTGATGTCGTCCCGGAAGGGACCGCTGTCCGGATCAGCCGGAAGAAGCGTTCCAACATCCTGTGCCGGCCAGAACGAGGGCCGAAGCGATCCTGCGCGCCTCCCGCGGCGTCGACGTGGGCATCATCGCTGAGATGGTCGAGCGGAGCGGGAAGACCGTTCGGGAATGGTCTTGCCGGCTGGCGGACCAGCAGGATGTACCGGATGCCGACGGGGCACGCGGGGAACCAGAACACGGGCGGAACCCCCGATCCCAGGAAGAAGACCCCAGGAGTGCTCTCGCCCGGCCGCCCCTCCCGGGGCCGGCATCCGCACAGGGCTCTGGGGGGATGTCCCGGCCCCGTACGACGCGGCCAGGATCCGGCTCGACGCCGAGTACCGGTCCGGCTCCTCCCATCAGCTTCTCCTGAAGTCCTGCAGGATGAGTTTCAGGCCGTTCGATCCGTTCGTACATCACCGGCCGCGCCTCCGACCACGACCTCGAACACCTCCCCACCCTCGAACCAACAACCGATCCTGTTCCAGGACGACCATGGCACAACCGGCAGACGGACCACCCGGGCTGACACGTACCCCCGATTCATCGAATCATCTCAGCTGTGAACAGAACAGCAAGCACCCGAGCGAGATCGTTCTGTCCAGAAGATCTCGGCTCTCGCAGGCACTACCCGAAAGAACGTAGGGCGCCTCGCAGAACCTGTCGGATGTACTCGGCATTCTCGGCCCCAACACCCAGCCAGTCAGAACCATAGTGCTCAGTCATGAAAGGTCCTCGGAAGCCCACTTGGATCGCCCGACGAATCACGGCACGATAATTTATCACGCCATACTTCAGGGGAACCGGCGCAGAAACATATACGCCATGCTCCTCATCCTCGTCACGGATATAGCTCTTGATGTGCCAGTAATTCATGTATGGGAGAAGCTTCTCATACATCTCCTCGCCCTTCGGCATCGGACGATGCAAACGGATCAGATTGCCGAGGTCGGGGTTGATGCCAACGGCGGGATGATCAACGTCCCGGTGGAACTGCAGAGCACCCTCAACCGTACCGATGAAGGTGTCTTCGTACATCTCAAGAGCGATCTCAAGACCCAGGCGCTGGGCATGATCACCGAGTTCACGCACGCGCTCCACCGCAAGATCATAAAGCGCCGGGTCGTCATGGTGCCCCTCGGCCAGCCAGAACCACAGAGCCTTCTTCTGAGGCTCCGTGAGATCCTGTTGGAAACCGATGTTGACGATCGTGGCACCGAGGGCCGACGCGCGATCGATGGTCCGATGCACCAGGGCAAGGTTGTCATCGCCGCGGTCGGCATCGATCACGCTGTTGCGCCCGATCGACATGGCCGGACATGCCAGGCCGGTCTCATCGAGAAGCCCGCGGAACCGAGCGAATCTCTCCTCGCTGATATCAGCCAGTGGGATCCAGTCATCCATGGGATCGAAGTGCTTGAACCCGAGTTCGGCAACCTGGATGAGCTGGTCGCGCCACACCTCGGGCGGGGCCTCAGCCATCGGAGTGCCGTCCTCGGCGAACGAGCCGAAGTTCATCTTGCATGCGATGGGCCATGCCTCTGCTGTGTACATGTGGTCCTCTCCGACCCTAGTCTCGTGACTGTTGATCAATACCCGTATCATAGATCATATAGGAAAAGTACGCGAGCCTCCGCCAGAAGTTTGAGCACCTTGTCACCCTGCCGTCCCCGACGCAGAAACCATGGAGGTGGTGGGTGAGACGCCGCCCGCATCGATGCTGCACACTCGCGCAGGCAGTCCCGGCGGCCTTGGGATCCAGCCGATCAGCAGCCCCACCTGACTGACCGTGCCCTTCGGCGGCGCCGTGGTGCTCGTCGGCGTCACCGCCCTGTCCCCCGACCGGTTCGGTCAGGCGCGAGGCGACCGCCCGACCCGTCCCCGCCCGATCTTGATCATGCTGTGGGCCCCGCGCCCTCCAGGCGAGGGGCCCACCGCCCGACCGCCCGTCAAGGGCCGACGGGCGAACGCACTTGTCGGCCGCCGTCCGGGGATCATCCCCCGATGGGTGCGCGCGCCTGCGCGCGCACCCTCTTCAGCCGGTGCATGACCTCATTGGCGCCGCGGCCGAAGTAGTCGTACAGGGCGCTGTACTCCTTGTACAGCTGGTCGTACCGGTCGGCGCGGGTCTCATCGGGCAGGTAGACGTCCTCCTCCTTCGAGCCCATGGCCGCCGAGGCGTCCTTGACATCGGTGTACCGGCCCGCCGCGACAGCGGCGAAGATCGCCGAGCCGAGGGCGCCCGGTTGATCGGCCGTGCCGACCGACAGCGGACGACGGCAGACATCGGAGAGGATCCGCATGAACAGGCGGTTCTTCGTCAGCCCGCCGGCCACGACGAGCTCCTTGATGTCGATGCCCACCGAGACGAACGCGTCGATGATCGTCCTGGCGCCGAAAGCGCAGGATTCCAGCAGCGCGCGGTACTGGTCCTCGGGCGTCGTGGTGAGCGTCTGGCCGAGCATGAGGCCGGACAACTGCGCGTCCATGAGGGTCGAGCGATTGCCGTTGTGCCAGTCCAGGGCCACCAGGCCGTGGGCGCCGACCGGCTGGTCCTCGCACTTGCGGGTGAGCAGTTCGTGGACCGGGATGCCCAACTCGTCGGCCTCGGCCTTGTAGCCGGCGGGCACGCAGCTGTCCACGAACCAGGCGAAGATGTCGCCGGCGGCCGTCTGGCCGGCCTCGAACCCCCAGGAGCCGTCGACGATGCCGCCGTCGACGATGCCGAAGATGCCGGGCACCGGAACCGGGTCCGGCCACGACAGCAGATAGCAGACCGACGTCCCCATGATGGCCGTCATGACGCCGTCCTCGACGCCCCGAACGGCCGGGCCCGTGACGTGGGCATCGATGTTCCCGCTGGCCACGGCGATGCCTGCCGGCAGGCCGAGTCTCTCGGCCGCCTCCGCCCGCAGCCCGCCGACGTTCTCGCCGAGCGGGAGGACCGGCGCGTTCATCTTCTCGTCGTAGACGTTCTCCAGCCCCGGGTTCACCTGGCGCAGGAACTCCCTGGACGGATACCTGCCGTTCTGGAGGATCCGCTTGTAGCCGGACGATCCCGCGGCGAAGGTCAGGCGGCCGGTCAGATGCCAGGTGAGCCAGTCCATGGCCTCGCAGAAGACATCGGTTGCGGCGTACACCTCGGGCGCGCGTTCGAGGGTCTCGGCGACCTTCGGCAGCAGCATCTCGGAGTTGAGCACGCCGCCGTAGCGGCGCAGCCACTCCTCGCCGCGCGCAACGGCCACCTCGACGATGCGATCGGCCTGCTCGACGGCGCCGTGGTGCTTCCACAGCTTCACCCAGGCGTGCGGATTGCCGGCGAACTGCGGCAGCGCGCACACCGGCGTGCCGTCCGCCTTCGCGGCGACGACGGTCGCCGAGGTGAAGTCCAGGCCCACCCCGATGATGTCGGCCGGGTCGACGCCCGAGGCCTCCACGGCGGCGGGCACCGTCGCGTAGAGGGCCTCGAGATAGTCGCCGGGGTCCTGCAGCGCGAAGTCCGGGGGCAGCGTCTGCCCGCCGGCCGCGGTCAGCTTCGTGTCCATCACGGCATGCGGGTACTCGCACACCGCCGTGCCGACCAGCTCGCCATCGTCGACGCGGACGACGGCCGCGCGGCCCGAAAGGGTGCCGAAGTCCAGGCCCACTACGTACTTGTCTGTCATCTGCTGTGCTCTCCTCGTTGAGCGACGCGGGGCGGAGCCCCTGGACGGCCCGGCCGTCCTAGGAATGGGAGGGGGAGGCCGTGCCGGGCCCCTGGGCCCCGCACGGGCGGCCGGCGGGCGAGGCCTGGGTCCCGGGGCGCCGGCCCCGGCAGCCGTGGGGGGCGCCCAGCCGGGCGCCCAGCGCGG
>NZ_CAUTOU010000005.1:0-61655 GCF_963539965.1 uncultured Propionibacterium sp. | reverse complement strand
TGGCCGCCCGCGACCGCGCTGACGATCTGCTCACCCCGCCCGGCTCGCTCGGCAAGCTGGACCAGGGGCTCGATCGCATGGTCGCCGTCACCGGCGAGGGAGTCACCGGCGGCACCCTGGTCGTCGTGGCCGCCGACCACCCGATCACGGGGCGCCGAGTCTCGGCCTTCGACCAGTCCGTGACCCGCGAGGTCATGGACGCCGCCGTCGCCGGCCGCGCGGTCGGCGTCGTGACCGCGGCCGGTGCGGGGCTCGCCCCGATCCTCGTCGACGCGGGCCTCGCCGGCGAACCGCTGGCCGGTGCCGAACAGCTGCGCCCGGAGGGTCCGCGCGGCGACCTGGTCGACGCCCCGGCGATGACGCCCGAGGACACCGCCCGCCTCATCACGGCCGGCCGCGAGATCGGCGAACGGGCGGCGGCCACGGGACTGGTCGCCCTCGGCGAGATCGGCGTCGGCAATACGACGGTCGCCTCCGCCCTGGCCTGCGTCCTGACCGGCATCGAACCGGAACAGGCCGTGGGCATCGGGGCCGGCTCCGACTCGGCGATGATCGGCCACAAGGCGGACGTGCTGCGCGCCGTCTTCCGCCGTGTCGACCCGCAGGCGCTGCGCCTGGACCCGGACCGCGCCCTCGGCGAGATCGGCGGGCCCGAGTTCGCCGTCCTGGCCGGCGTGACGATCGGCGCCGCCGAGGCCGGCGCGATGGTCATCCTGGACGGCCTGGCCACCTCGGTCGCCGCCCTGGCCGCCGTCGAGGTGAACCCGGCCGTCCAATCTTACCTGATCGCCGGTCAGGTCAGCCGCGAGTCCGCCCACCAGGCGGTGCTCACCGAGCTGGGCCTGGAGCCGCTGCTCGATCTGCGCCTGCGCGCCGGTGAGGGCGTCGGCGCCGCCCTGGCCGCTCAGGCCCTGCTTACCGGCCTGGCGGTGCGCCGCGGGGCCGGCCGCACCCGCTGATCCGCGGCCCCCGATCCCGTCGGCGGGAGCCGCGGGGCCGGCCACGGCGCTAGGGTGTCCCCGTGCGTCGATCCGATCCGTCCGCTGCAAACGGTCCCGGTGCCCGGGCCGGGATGCTTCCAACCGGAGCATGACGGCATGATCCGCCCTCAGCTGACCACCCTGGCCTTCGTCCTGCACCCCGACGGCGAGCGGGTCCTCATGGTGCACCGCACCGCCCGCCCCGACGACGACCAGTTCGGCAAGTACAACGGCCTGGGCGGCAAGGTCGAGCGCGGCGAGGACGTGGCCGCCGGCATGGAACGCGAACTGCGGGAGGAGGCCGGCATCGAGGTCGACCACATGAGCCTGGCCGGCACCGTCAGCTGGCCCGGCTTCAACCCGGACGGCTCGGACCAGTTCGGCTTCGTCTTCGTCGTGGACGCCTGGCACGGCCGGATCCCCGAGGCCAACGAGGAGGGCCCGCTCACCTGGGAGCGCATCGACCGGCTCGACCGGTTGGCCATGTGGGAGGGCGACCGCTGCTTCGTGCCGCTCGTCTTCGACCCCGGCGTGCCCCAGTTCCACGCCGTCATCCCGTACGAGGACGGCCGCCCGACCGGCGCCAGCTGGACGACGCTGGGCTGAGCGGCCCCGCCGCGGCGGCACTAGCCTGGGCCTCATGGACATCGAGCTCGCGCGCACCCTGGCAGGCCCCGCCGGCGCCGAGGCCATCGCCGCCGCCGCGGCCCTGCCCGACCCGGACTCGCTGTCGGCCGCCGAGGCCATGCGCGCAGCCTTCGCCCCCGATCTGGCCGCAGCCGCCCTCACCCAGGTGAGCCTGCGTGCCAGGGCCCGCAGGAAGCTGGGGGAGCGGGCGGACCGGCTGCTGTGGACGCCCGACTCCGTCGAGCAGGCCACCCGGGCCGCCGTCTCGCGCTGGCGGGCCGAACGCCTCCGGGCGGCCGGGATCACGAGGGTCATCGACCTGGGGTGCGGTGCCGGGGCCGACTCCCTGGCCTGCCTGGACGCCGGCATGGAGGTCACCGCCGTCGACGTCGACCCGGCCACCGCCGAGCTGGCCGTCCACAACCTGCCCGGTGCCCGCGTGCTCTGCGCCGATGCGACGCGGGTGGCGGCCGAGCTGACCGCCGGTGCCGATGAGCGCACCTGCGTCCTGCTCGACCCGGCCCGCCGCACGGCCCGCGGCCGCAGCTGGCGGCTCGAAGACCTGCGGCCCGGCTGGGGATTCGTCCAGGACATGCTCGTCGGGCCGACGAGCGCCGTCGTCAAGCTCGGCCCCGGCACTCCGACCGAGGTCCTGCCCCGGAGGAACGAGGCCGTCTGGGTGAGCGAGCGCGGCGAGGTCGTCGAGTGCGGCCTGTGGAGGCTCCCGGGCGGCGGGCCCGGACGCGCGGCGCTGCTGCTGCCCGGGGGGATCCTCGTCCGCGCCGACCCCGATGCGCCCGCGCTGGACGTGTGCCCGCCGGGACGCTTCATCATCGAGCCCGACGGCGCCGTCAGCAGGGCCGGGGCCCTGGCGCGGATCGGTCCGGGCCTGTGGCGCCTGGCCGCGCGGGTCGCCTATCTCTCGGGCGACGAGCCGGTCAGCGGCCCGCTCGCCGACTGCTTCGAAGTGCTCGTCGAGCTGGACGCCAGGCCGGCGGCCCTCAGGGCCTGGGTGCGCGCCAACCGGATCGGCGTCCTCGAGATCAAGAAGCGCGCCCTCGACGTCGACCCCGCCGCCCTGCGCAGGAGACTGCGTCCCTCCGGACCGAACCGGGCCACCCTCATTCTGAGCCCCACCATCCGCGGGGCGAGGGCCTTCGTCGTGCGCCCTCTCCGCGCGGGCGCATGATTTTAGGCGCCCTGCCGCGGATCTGCAAAACGTACCGCCAATTCGGTCATGTCACGGTCCACCACCTATTGTTGGTGCCCATAACTCCTTGTCCGGAGCGCCCCACAGGGCGCCGACAGATCAACAGATCAGGAGAGCCATGGGAGCCTTCATCGCATCGCGTTGGGCCGACATCGCATTCCGCACCTATCAGCACGCCAGCCTCGTCGCCCAGTCGGTTCTGCTGGCGGCCGTCATCGCCATCGCCCTGGCGGTCGTCGTCACGAGCGTGCCCAGACTGGAGCCGCTCGCCAACGCCATCTCGACGATCGGCCTGACGATCCCGTCCTTCGCCCTGCTCGGCCTGCTCATCCCGCTGTCCGGCATCGGCACGACGACCTCGGTGATCGTCGTCACCTTCTACGCGGCACTGCCCATCCTGCGCAATGCGGTGGTGGGGCTGCTCGGGGTCGATCCGGCCCTCGTCGAGTCGGCCCGCGGCATGGGCATGAGGCCCGTCGCCGTCTTCTTCAGGGTGCAGCTGCCGCTCGCCTGGCCGGTCATCCTCACCGGCCTGCGCGTCTCCACGCAGATGTCCATGGGCGTGGCCGCGATCGCCGCCTATGTCCTCGGCCCCGGCCTCGGCTCGTACATCTTCACCGGCCTGACCCAGATCGGCGGCAGGAACGCCCTCAACTACGCCCTGGTCGGCACGGTCGGCGTCGTGCTCGTCGCCCTCGTCGCCGACGCCGTGCTCGCCCTCATCGGGCGTCTCACCATTCCGAAGGGAATCCGCGCATGAGCACCGACAGCACCCGTGGCAGCGAGATCGTCTTCACCGACGTCGTCAAGCGCTACTCCGGACAGGCCGAGCCGGCCGTCGACCACCTGGACCTGACGATCTCGGCCGGCGAGATCGTCACCTTCGTCGGCCTGTCCGGCTGCGGCAAGACGACGAGCCTGAAGATGATCAACCGCCTCATCGAACCGACCAGCGGCGCGATCACCATCGACGGCCAGGACACCCGCGAGCTCGACCCCGACGAGTTGCGCCGCGGCATCGGCTACGTCATCCAGGGCGGCAGCCTGTTCCCCCACATGACCGTGAGTGCGAACATCGCCGTCGTCCCCAGACTGCTGAACTGGGACAGGCGACGCATCAGGCGGCGCACCGACGAGCTGCTCGAACTGGTCGGCCTCGACCCGTCGGTCTACCGAGACCGCTATCCCAAGGAGCTGTCCGGGGGTCAGCAGCAGCGCGTCGGCGTGGCCCGCGGGCTGGCCGCCGATCCGCCCGTCCTGCTCATGGACGAACCCTTCGGCGCCGTCGACCCGATCACCCGTTCGCGCCTGCAGGACGAGTTGCTCGACGTGCAGTCGAAGCTGCACAAGACCATCGTGTGCGTCACCCACGACATCGACGAGGCCATCAAACTCGGCGACCGGATCCTCGTGATGTCCGAGCACGGGCGCATCGCCCAGTACGACACGGCCTCCGAGATCCTCGCCAACCCGAACGACGACTTCGTCGCGGACTTCACCGGCTCGGGCTCGGCCCTCAAGCAGCTCGCCCTGGAGAAGGTCTCCTCCATCCACCTGGAGCCCGCCGTCCTGGTGCACGTCGGCGACCCGGTCCCCGACGTGCTGACCCTGGCGGAGGAGCACGGCACCAACCAGGTCGTCGTCCTCGACGCCGACGACGCCATCGTCGACTGGTACTGGACCGTCACCCTGCGCGGCTCGGCCGTGCGCGCCCGGCCGGGGCGCCGGCCCGTCCTGCTGGACGAGGACGCCAAGCTCGACACAGTGCTCGACACCCTGGTCACCTCGCTGCACGAGGGGGCCATCGTCGTCGACGAGCGCGAGCGCTTCCTCGGCATCGCCACCTTCGACGAGGTGACCGCCCACGTGCGCCGCGTCAACGCCGCACCCGGCACGATCCCCGAACACGACGGGCCCTTCCCCGAGCGGGTGCCCAGCGGCGGGGCCGACCGAGGACGGGAGCACCCATGAGCGCACGCACGGACATGGACAGGAACGAGCGGCACCTGTTCTGGACCATCCCGGCCATCGTCGCCTCGGGCGTGCTGGTCTGGGTGCTCTGGCGGTCCACCGCCGACCTGGACGACATCGAGGCCCGCCAGCTGGCGTGGGGGACCGTCGGCGTCCTGCTCGGCCAGCACGTGCTGCTGACCCTCGTCTGCGCCGCCGTCGTGCTGGTGGCGGGCGTGCCGCTGGGCATCGCCCTGACCAGGCCGGGCGTCCGCCGCGCCGCTCCCCTCGTCCTGGCCGTGGCCAACGCGGGCCAGTCGGCGCCGGTCATCGGCCTGGTCGTCCTGCTCGCCATGGCCATGGGCTTCGGCACGCCGACCGCCGTCGTCGCGCTGAGCATCTACGCCTTCCTGCCGGTGCTGCGCAACACCATCACCGGGCTGCAGGGGGTCGACCCGGCCCTGATCGAGGCCGGCCGCGGCATGGGCATCTCGGCGATGGGCGTGCTGCTGCGCATCGAGCTGCCGCTGGCCTCGAAGGTCATCATGTCGGGCATCCGCACCGCGCTGGTGCTGCTCGTCGGCACCGCCAGTTTCGCCACCTTCATCAACGCCGGCGGCCTGGGGGCCCTCATCCAGACGGGCATCACCCTGTTCCGCTTCCGCATCCTCGTCTCCGGAGCCGTGCTCGTGGCGCTGCTGGCCCTGCTTGTCGAGTGGGCCGGGCAGGTCATGGAGATGCTCGTCGAACCGAAGGGACTGTGAGATGACACGTCCAGGAAATCGTGCCGGCCGCGCACGCGCACTGCTCGTCGCACCCGTCCTGGCCCTGGCACTGCTGCTCAGCGCCTGCGGCCTGGGCACCTCCGGCGGGTTCTCGCGCTCGGGCCGGCTTGCCGGGGACCTCGCCGGGGTCGATCTGAGCGGGGCGCGCATCGCCGTGGGCTCCAAGAGCTTCACCGAGCAGCTCGTGCTCGGCAAGATCGCCGTCATCATGCTCAAATCGGCCGGGGCCGAGGTGTCCGATCTCACCGGCATCCCCGGCTCGTCGTCGGCTCGCCAGGCGCTTCTGAGCGGTCAGATCCAGATGCAGTGGGAGTACAACGGCACGGGCTGGATCAGCTATCTCGGTCACTCCGACCCCATCGCCGATCCTCGGGCCCAGTACGAGGCCGTGCGCGACGAGGACGGCCGGCTCAACAACCTGGTCTGGCTGGCCCCGGCGCCGGCGAACAACACCTACGGCTTCGCCATGACCGAGAGCACCAGGCAGCGCCTGGGCATCACCAAGTTCTCCGAGCTGACCGGGCTCGATCCCTCCGAGCTGACCTTCTGCCTGGAGAGCGAGTTCAACAACCGCAATGACGGCTTCGAGCCGATGGCCCGGCTCTACGGCCTCGACCCGGACTCGGTGCAGCGCATGATCATGGATACCGGCGCCATCTACTCGGCCACGGCCGAGGGCGTGTGCAACTTCGGCGAGGTCTTCACCACCGACGGGCGCATCCAGGCGCTCGACCTGACGGTCCTCGAGGACGACCTGCACTTCCTGCCGAACTACAACGCCTCGCCGGTGCTCACCCGTGACGTCTACGACCAGAACGCCGCGGCCTACGACGAGCTGTTCGGCGCCGTCGCGCCCCTGCTCACCGACCAGGAGCTCATCGCCATGAACGCCCAGGTGGACGTCGAGGGCCGCGAGCCGGCCGACGTGGCCTACGAGTGGCTCGTGGGCAAGGGCCTCATCGTCGAGGAATGAGGCCGTGCGGCCCCTGGCACTCGGCTTGATCGAGTGCTAAAGCGGGTATAGCTTTGGTTCTGGCGCTCCCACCACGGGAGTGCCAGCCCAGGGGATGGCACCGCGACGACGTCCTACTGGTCAACAATGACAAGAACCCGCGCCGCATGGCGCTGACTAGTGAGAAAGGGGTTTGACGTGGCCACCACGATCAAGCCGCTCGAGGACCGCGTCCTCGTTCTGCCTCTGGAAGCCGAGACCACCACCGCCTCCGGCCTGGTGATCCCCGACACCGCCAAGGAGAAGCCGCAGGAGGGCCGGGTCATTGCGGCCGGCCCCGGTCGCGTCGACGACAAGGGCGCCCGCGTCCCCATGGACGTCTCCGAGGGCGACGTCGTCATCTTCAGCAAGTACGGCGGCACCGAGGTCAAGTACGACGGTGAGGACTACCTCCTGCTCAATGCCCGCGACATCCTCGCGGTCGTCGAGAAGTAAGGCGGCCGGCACTCATGGCTAAGCAGCTTCAGTTCGACGAGGAGGCCCGTCGCTCCCTCGAGCATGGCGTCGACGTCCTCGCCAACACCGTCAAGGTGACGCTCGGCCCCAAGGGCCGCTACGTCGTCCTCGACAAGTCGTGGGGCGTCCCGACGATCACCAACGACGGCGTGACCGTCGCGAAGGAGGTCGAGCTCGACGACCCGTACGAGAACCTCGGCGCCCAGCTCGCCAAGGAGGTCGCCACCAAGACCAACGACATCGCGGGCGACGGCACCACCACCGCCACCGTGCTGGCTCAGGCCCTGGTCCACGAGGGCCTGCGCGCAGTGGCCGCCGGTACGAACCCGGTCGGCCTCAAGCGCGGCATCGAGAAGGCCGTCGCGGCCGTCTCCGAGTCGTTGCACGGCGCCGCCCGCGAGGTCCAGACCACCGACGACATGGCCAATGTCGCCACCATCAGCTCCCGCGAGGAGGAGATCGGCAGGATCATCGCCGACGCCTTCGACAAGGTGGGCAAGGATGGGGTCATCACCGTCGAGGAGTCCCAGACCCTCGGCACCGAGCTCGAGTTCACCGAGGGCATGCAGTTCGACAAGGGCTACATCTCCCCGTACTTCGTCACCGACCAGGATCGTATGGAGGCCGTCCTCGACAATCCCTACATCCTCATCCACGACGGCAAGATCTCGTCGATGAACGATCTCCTGCCGCTGCTCGAGAAGGTCATCGCGGCCAAGGGCCAGCTGGTCATCATCGCCGAGGACGTCGACGGCGAGGCGCTGTCGACCCTCGTGGTGAACAAGATCCGCGGCACCTTCACCTCCGTGGCCGTCAAGGCCCCCGCCTTCGGCGACCGCCGCAAGGCGATCCTGGAGGACATCGCCATCCTCACCGGCGGTCAGGTCGTGTCCGAGACCGTCGGCCTCAAGCTGTCCGAGGTCGGCCTCGAGGTGCTCGGCCGCGCCCGCCGCGTGGTCGTCACCAAGGACAACACCACCGTCGTCGAGGGCGGCGGCGAGACCTCCGCCGTCGAGGGCCGCGTCAAGCAGTTGCACGCCGAGATCGAGCGCACCGACTCCGACTGGGACCGCGAGAAGCTCAATGAGCGGGTCGCGAAGCTGGCCGGCGGCGTCTGCGTCATCCAGGTCGGCGCCGCCACCGAGGTGGAGCTCAACGAGAAGAAGCACCGCATCGAGGATGCCGTGTCCGCCACGCGCGCCGCGATCGAGGAGGGCATCGTCGCCGGCGGCGGCGCCGCCCTCGTGCACGCCGCCTCGGCCATCGCCCAGCTGGACCTGACCGGCGACGAGAGGGTCGGCGCCCAGATCGTGCAGAAGGCCGCCGTCGAGCCGACTCGCTGGATCGCCGAGAACGGCGGCGAGCAGGGCTACGTCATCGTCTCGAAGGTGGCCGGCATGTCCACCAACGAGGGCTACAACGCCAAGACCGGCGAGTACGGCAACCTCATCGACCAGGGCGTCATCGACCCCGTCAAGGTCACCCGCTCGGCTCTGGCCAACGCCGCCTCCATCGCGGGTCTGCTGCTCACCACCGAGACCCTCGTGGTGAACAAGCCCGACGACGAGGACGACGACCAGTAAGTCGCACTCGGCAACGCTCCCGGCAGGGGCGGCCGGGCCCCGGGCCCGGCCGCCCCTGCCGGGCGTTCGGGAGCCATCGGCCGGCTGGCGGAGTGCCGGTGGGCCCCGGGCCCGGCCGGGGAAGTCCTGCAGGGGCCACTACACTGGTCCCACTGTCGAGAGAGGGCGTCATATGGCACTGGACCGGGGGAGCAGACTCGAGGCGGAGCGCGAGGCGGGTGAGATCGCGCCCATGGCGCTGACCTTCGACGACGTTCTCCTGATCCCGCGCGAGACCGATGTGATCCCCTCCGAGGTCGACACCAGTTCACGCGTCACCAAGCGCATCACCCTGAGGGTGCCGCTCATCTCCGCGGCCATGGACACCGTCACCGAGGCGGGCATGGCCATCGCGATGGCCCGCGAGGGCGGGCTTGGCATCATCCACCGCAATCTGTCCCTCGAGGACCAGGCCTCCATGGTCGACCGTGTGAAGCGCTCCGAGGCCGGCATGGTCATCGAGCCCATCACCATCGGCCCCGATGCGGCCCTCGCCGATGTCGACGGGCTGTGCGGCCAGTTCCACATCAGCGGCGTTCCGGTCGTCGACGACGACATGCTGCTGCTGGGCATCATCACCAACCGCGACATGCGCTTCGAGTCCGACTCCTCGCGTCCGGTGCGCGAGGTCATGACCCCGATGCCGCTCGTCACCGCCCCCGAGGGCATCGCCTCCGACGACGCCCTGGCCCTGCTGGCCAGGAACAAGATCGAGAAGCTGCCGCTCATCGACGATGCAGGCCGCCTCAAAGGCCTCATCACGCTCAAGGACTTCGTGAAGTCCGACCGCTTCCCGCTGGCCAGCAAGGACTCCCGGGGGCGCCTGCGCGTCGGCGCCTCGATCGGTTTCTTCGGCGACGCCTTCGAGCGCGCCATGGCCCTCATCGAGGAGGGGGTCGACGCCCTCGTCGTCGACACCGCCCACGGCCACTCCAGGGCCGAGATGGACATGATCGCCCGTCTCAAGTCGGACCCGGCTGCCCAGGACGTCGACGTCATCGGCGGCAATGTCGCCACCCACGAGGCCGCCAGGGCCCTGTGCGAGGCCGGTGCCGACGCCGTCAAGGTCGGTGTCGGCCCGGGCTCGATCTGCACCACCCGGGTGGTCGCGGGCGTCGGCGTCCCGCAGGTCACGGCGATCGCCGAGGCCGCCCGCGCCTGCCGCCCCTTCGGCGTCCCGGTCATCGGCGACGGCGGCCTGCAGTACTCCGGCGACGTCGCCAAGGCCCTCGTGGCCGGCGCCGACACGGTCATGCTCGGATCCCTGCTCGCCGGCTGCGACGAGAGCCCGGGGGAGCTCGTCTTCATCAACGGCAAGCAGTTCAAGGAGTACCGCGGCATGGGCTCCCTGGGCGCCATGGCCACTCGCGGCCGCAGGACGAGCCACTCCAGGGACCGCTACTTCCAGGCCGACGTCACGAGCAACGACAAGATCGTCCCCGAGGGCATCGAGGGCCAGGTGCCCTACCGCGGCCCCCTGGGGGCGGTCGTCTATCAGCTCGTCGGCGGTGTGCACCAGGCCATGTTCTACTCGGGCGCCCGCACGATCCGGCAGCTGCAGGAGCGGGGGCGCTTCGTGCGCATCACCTCGGCCGGCCTGCGCGAGAGCCATCCGCACGACATCCAGATGACCGTCGAGGCCCCGAACTACTCCTCGCACGAGTAGCGGATCCGGTACGGGCCCCACGGGAGGTCTCCCGTGGGGCCCGTGTCCGGGCTGGCCGCCCGGGGTCAGGTGGTGACGGTCTTCTTCTTGGCCGACTTGTTCCAGATGACCGCCAGGATGAGGAACCACACCGGTGTCAGGACCAGGGCGATGCGCGTCTGGCTGTCCATTCCCAGCACCGCGAGCATGGCGGCGAAGAACGCCAGCACGACCCACGGCATGTAGGGGGCCCCCGGCACCCTGAAGGGGGATTCCCTGTGGGGCTGCGGGAACTTCCTGCGGTACATGATGTAGGCCACCATGATGAGCGACCAGACGAACAGGACCAGGATCGACGACACCGACGAGATCAGCTGGAAGGCTCTCATCACCGTGCCGCCGAGCTTCAGCACCGGGAAGGCGATGAACACCAGCGCGCCGGACAGGATCAGCGCATTGGCCGGCACGTGCCGGCTCGACAGCTTCGCGAACCGCTGCGAGGCGTAGCCCGAGCCGGCCAGGCCGTACAGCATCCGGGAGGTCGAGAAGATCCCCGAGTTGGAACTCGACGAGGCCGAGGTCAGCACGACGAAGTTCATGACGCTGGCAGCGGCCACGAGCCCGGCGAGGTTGAACACGTTCACGAAGGGGCTCATCTCGGGGTTCACCCTGTCCCAGGGCGTCACCGACATGATGACCGTGAGCGCCAGGACGTAGAAGACGACGATCCGTACCGGGATGGCGTTGATCGCCTTGGGCAGGGTCGTGTGCGGATCGGCCGTCTCGGCGGCGGCCGTCCCGATCAGCTCGGTACCGATGAACGAGAAGATCGCGAGCTGGAAGGCCGCCAGGAAGCCCGTGATGCCGGTGGGGAAGACGCCCCCGTGGCTCCACAGGTAGGTGACCGAGGCGACCGTGCCGTCGGGCGAGGTGAACCTCGTCGCCACCATGTATGTCCCGACCAGGATCAGCGCGATGATCGCGATGATCTTGATGAGGGCGAACCAGAACTCGAGCTCGCCGAACAGCCTCACCGTCAGCAGGTTCGAGCCCAGCAGGGACACCAGCAGCACGGCTGTGCAGATCATCGAGACGTTCAGGTTCTGGATCCAGAAGTCGAAGTAGCCGACGATGGCGATCATCTCAGCCGCCGCGGTGACCACCCACAGGATCCAGTACGTCCAGCCCGCGAAGAAACCCGCCCAGGGCCCTATCATCTCCCGGGAGAAGTCCTGGAACGACTTGTACCGCAGGTCGTGCAGGAGCATTTCCCCCATGGCGCGCATCACGAAGAACAGCATCAGGCCGATGACGAGGTAGGCCAGCAGGAGAGCCGGTCCGGCGAGGCTGATGGCCTTGCCCGAGCCCATGAACAGACCAGTGCCGATGGCTCCGCCGATGGCGATGAGCTGGATGTGCCGATTGGACAGCTCCCGGTTCAGAGACTCGTCGCCCGATGCCGGGTCCGCGGGTGTTCTCGGGGGGTTGTCCTCTGACATGAGATCCTCCTGAAGCTCAGACCAGCACGGATTCCAGAGGCGTGGTCTCCATGCCGAGCGCCTCGCCAACGCCGGTGAAGACTAGCTTGCCGGCATGGGTGTTCAGCCCCAGGGCCAAGGCGTGATCATCCTTGACGGCCTGCTTCCAGCCCTTGTCGGCGAGCTGGATCGCGTACGGCAGAGTGGCATTGGCGAGCGCCCAGGTGGAGGTGTTGGGCACGGCGCCGGGCATGTTGGCGACGCAGTAGAACACCGAGTCGTGCACCTTGAAGGTGGGATCGGCGTGCGTGGTGGGATGGCTGTCCTCGAAGCAGCCGCCCTGGTCGATCGCGACGTCCACGAGCACCGAGCCGGGCTTCATCTCGGCGACCATCTCGTTGGTGACGAGCTTGGGGGTCTTCGCGCCGGGGATGAGAACCGTGCCGATGACCAGATCGGCGGCGAGCACCTGCTCGCGCACGGTCAGGGCGGTGCTGGCCAGCCCCTGGATGCGGTTGTCGAAGTCCCAGATGATCCTGTGCAGCTTGCGCAGGTCGACGTCCAGGATCGTCACGTCGGCGCCCATGCCGAGCGCGATCCGGGCCGCGTTCTGGCCGGCCGTGCCGGCGCCCAGGACGACGACCTTGGCCTTCTGCACGCCTCCGACGCAGCCGAACAGGACGCCCCGCCCGCCCGCGGCCTTCATCAGATGGGCCGCACCGACCTGCGGGGCCAGGCAACCCGCCACCTCGGACATCGGCGACAGCAGCGGCAGCGAGCGGTCCTCGCGCTGGACGGTCTCGTAGGCGATGGCGGTGGTGCCCGCGTTCAGCAGGGCCTCGGTCTGCGGGCGGTCGGCCGCCAGGTGCAGATAGGTGAACAGGAGCTGGTCCGATGTCAGGTACTGGTACTCGCGCTCGATCGGCTCCTTGACCTTGAGCACCATCTCGCCGGAGGACCAAGTGGCCTCGGCGCCATCGACGATCCTCGCGCCCTGGGCCGCGAACTCGTCATCCGTGAAGGACGATCCCAGTCCCGCGCCGGACTGGACGAACACCTCGTGGCCGCGGCGGGTCAGCTCGTGGACCCCGACGGGTGTGATGGCCACGCGGAACTCGTTGTTCTTCACCTCGGTGGGTACAGCAATGCGCATGGTTACTCCTCGTTGAGTGAGCGGAAACTTACTGTGTTCTCACAGTAGGACCACAACTGTTGCGTAGGAAGGTTCCTCAAAGCAAAAATTGTTGAGACATGTATCCACTGTGTGGACTCCCCAGGAGCCCGGGGGACGGCGGACCCGGGGCGCCGGAGGGCGGGTCGTCACCGTCCGATGGCCCGGTTCCTCCCGGTGCGTGCGAACCGGCTAGATTTGAACGGCGGACCACGATCGGAGGACCATGTACGACATCGGACGCAGCAAGCGCGCGCCGAAGGCTTTCTCGCTGGATGACGTGGCGATCGTGCCCTCCAGGCGCACGAGGGACCCCGAGCTGGTGGACCTGTCGTGGAAGATCGACGCCGTCGGGTTCGGCTTCCCACTCGTGGCCGGTCCCATGGACTCGGTGATGAGCCCCGCCACCGCCATCGCGTTCGGCAGGCTGGGCGGCCTCGGCGCGCTCAACCTCGAGGGCCTGTGGACCCGCTACGAGGATCCCGAGCCGCTCTTCGCCGAGCTGGCCGCCATGGACGACGACGTCGAGGCGACGCGTCGCATGCAGCAGATCTACTCCGAGCCGATCAAGACCGAGCTCATCGCGGCCCGTCTCGACGAGATCCGCGCAGCCGGTGTGCCGGTCGCCGGCTCCCTGTCGCCCCAGCGCGCCGCCGAGTTCTCCTCGGTCGTCGAGAGCGCCGGCGTTGACTTCTTCATCATCCGGGGCACGGCCGTCTCGGCCGAGCACGTCGGCGAGCGGGGCGAGCCCCTGAACCTCAAGAAGTTCATCTACAATCTCGACGTGCCCGTCATCGTCGGCGGCTGCGCCAGCTATCAGACGGCCCTGCACCTCATGCGCACCGGCGCTGCGGGCGTCCTCGTCGGTCTCGGCGGCGCCGCCACCAGCACGACGCGCCAGGTGCTCGGCATCGAGGTGCCGATGGCCTCGGCCATCGCCGACGTGGCCGAGGCCCGCCGCGACTACCTTGACGAGTCCGGCGGCCGCTATGTCCACATCATCGCCGACGGCGCCATGGGCACCTCCGGTCACATCGTCAAGGCCATCGCCTCCGGTGCCGACGCCGCCATGATCGGTGGTCCGCTGGCCCGCGCCGTCGAGGCCCCGGGCAGGGGCTGGCACTGGGGGGCCGAGGCCTGGCACGCCACACTGCCCCGCGGCAGGCGGGTCCGCTACGACTCGGTCGGCTCTCTGCAGGAGGTGCTCGTCGGTCCGAGCACCGTCACCGACGGCACGATGAACCTCGTCGGCGCCCTGCGGCGGGCCCTGGCCACCACCGGCTACCAGGACCTCAAGGAATTCCAGCGCGTCGACTTGGTGATCCGCTGAACCGCCGCGTGCGGGCGGGAAGGGCGTTCCGCCCACCGCTGCCCATCCCATGGGGACACTGCGGGCCGTCCTGGCCGCGCCGTTAGGCTCGTGCCATGAGCGATGAACGCGATCAGGCCCGGCTCGTCCCGCCCGAGCTCGCGCACCTGCGGGACTCAATCGACAACATCGATGCTGCCGTGATCCACATCATGGCCGAACGCTTCAAGATCACCCGGCGCGTCGGCGAGCTCAAGGCCGAGCTCGGGCTGCCCGCCTCCGACCCGGGGCGCGAACAGGTCCAGATCCTGCGCCTGCGCCGACTGGCCGCCGAATCGCACCTCGACCCGGAGTTCGCCGAGAAACTGCTGAACTTCATCGTCTCGGAGGTCGTACGGCACCACATCGAAATCGCCGACCGGGGCCGATGACACGGGGCCTCGGGGCGGGGAGCCGGCCCATCCGGGCGTCGGCCGTCGGCGGCCCGGGGCGGCTCCTGCCGCCGGCGGCTCACTCGTCCATGACGTCGGCGAACAGGGGCGTGGACAGATAGCGTTCGCCGAGGTCGCAGATGATCGCGACGATCGTGCGGCTCGTGAACTTCGGGCGCGCACCCACTCGGAGGGCGGCGGCGACCGAGGCGCCCGAGGACATGCCGCAGACGATGCCCTCCTCGGCGCCCAGGCGGCGCGCCATGTCGATGGCGCGCGGGGTGCTCACCGTCAGGACCTCGTCGACGACGCCGGGATCGTAGGTCGCCGGGATGAAGTTGGCGCCCAGCCCCTGGATGCCGTGGCCGCCGGCCTGGCCCTTGCTGAGCAGCGGCGACTCGTCGGGTTCGACCGCGAACACCTTGATGCCGGGATTCTGCTCCTTGAGGTATCTGCCGATGCCGCTGATCGTTCCGCCGGTGCCGACGCCGTCGACCACCGCATCGACCCCGCCCTCGGTGTCGGCCCAGATCTCGGGGCCGGTCGTGGCGTAGTGCCTGGCCGGGTTGGCCGGGTTCTCGAACTGGCGGGCCAGGACGCCGCCGCGCTCGGTGGCGATGCGCTCGGCCGCCGCGACGGCGCCCTTCATGCCCTCGGAAGCCGGTGTGAGGACGAGCTCGGCGCCGAAGGCGCGTAGCATGGCGCGGCGCTCGCGGCTCATCGATTCGGGCATCGCCAGGACGACGTGATAGCCGCGGGCCGCGCCGACCATGGCTAGGGCGATGCCGGTGTTGCCGCTGGTGCCCTCGACGATCGTGCCGCCGGGCCCCAGCTCGCCGCTGGCCTCGGCGGCCTCGACGATGGCCACGCCGATGCGGTCCTTCACCGAGCCGGCCGGGTTGTGGCACTCGAGTTTCGCCAGGACGGTCGCGCCGGTGTCATTGACCCGGCCCAGGCGCACGAGGGGCGTGCGGCCGACGAGCTGTGTCACGTCGTTGTAGATCATGGCCACACCCTAGTGCTGCTGCGCCTGCAGTGCCGACTGCCCGGGAGCCGCGTGCCACCGCCCGCCGGGCGTGTGCGTCTGCGGCGGGGCACTAGACTCCAGCCATGCCCACGAGCCATGACCTCGTGCTGGTCGTCGATTACGGTGCGCAGTACGCGCAGCTGATCGCCCGGCGCGTCCGCGAAGCACACGTCTACTCCGAGATCGTCCCGCACGCCACGCCGGTGGGCGAGATCCTCGCGAGGAGGCCCGCGGCCGTCATCCTGTCCGGCGGGCCTGCCTCGGTGCACGCCGCCGGCGCCCCAGCGGTGGATCCGGCGCTGTTCGGGGCGGGCGTCCCGGTTCTCGGCATCTGCTACGGCTTCCAGGCCATGGCCGACGCCATGGGCGGGCGGGTCGAGCGCACCGGCGAGGCCGAGTACGGCCGAACCGCCGTGAGCATCGAGCGACCCGGTTGTCTTCTGGAGGGCATGGCCCCGGACTCCTCGGTGTGGATGAGCCACGGCGACTCCGTGACCCGGGCCCCCGCCGGTTTCACCGAGCTGGCCCGCACCGGCGGTGCCCCTGTCGCGGCCATCGAGGATCTCAGCAGGAAGCTGGCCGGTGTGCAGTGGCACCCGGAGGTGCTGCACTCCCAGTTCGGCCAGCAGGTGCTCGAGCACTTCCTGTACGACATCGCCGGCTGCCGCCGCACCTGGGACAGCTCCTCGATCGTCGACGGCCAGGTCAGGGCGATCCGCGAGCAGGTCGGTGGCCGGCGTGTCCTGTGCGGCCTGTCCGGCGGCGTCGACTCGGCCGTCGCCGCGGCGCTCGTCCAGAGGGCCATCGGCGACCGGCTCACCTGCGTCTTCGTGGATCACGGCCTGCTGCGCAGGGGCGAGGCCGAACAGGTGCGCCAGGATTTCGTCGATGCCACCGGCGTCGACCTGGTCGTCATGGACGAGTCGCAGCGCTTCCTGACCGCCCTGGCCGGCATCACCGAGCCCGAGACCAAGCGCAAGATCATCGGTCGCGAGTTCATCCGCTCCTTCGAGACGGCGGCCCGCCGGATCGCCGGCGACAAGGGCGTCGATTTCCTGTGCCAGGGCACGCTGTACCCCGATGTCGTCGAGTCCGGCGGCGGCGACGGCGCCTCCAGCATCAAGAGCCACCACAATGTCGGCGGTCTGCCCGATGACCTGCAGTTCGAGCTCATCGAGCCGCTGCGCGCCTTGTTCAAGGACGAGGTGCGCGCCGTCGGCACCGAGCTGGGCCTGCCCGAGGCCATGGTCTGGCGCCAGCCCTTTCCCGGCCCCGGCCTGGGCATCCGCATCATCGGCGAGGTCACGCGCGAGCGCCTCGACCTGCTGCGCGAGGCCGATGCCATCGCCCGCGCCGAGTTGACCGCGGCCGGGCTGGACCGCGAGGTCTGGCAGATGCCGGTCGTACTGCTGGCCGATGTGCGCTCGGTGGGCGTGCAGGGCGACGGGCGCACCTACGGGCACCCGATCGTGCTGCGCCCGGTGAGCAGCGAGGACGCCATGACGGCCGACTGGTCGCGGCTGCCCTACGAGGTGATCGAGCGCATCAGCACCCGCATCACCAACGAGTGCCCGCAGGTCAACCGGATCGTGCTGGACTGCACCTCCAAGCCGCCGGGCACCATCGAGTGGGAATGACCGAAGGGCGATGATCCTGAACCGCCCGCAACCATTCACCGTGTCGCAGGACGACGCGCAAGGCGCGCAGCGTGCCGGGCCACTCGCAACTTTCGGGAATGGCGAACTGACGGAAATCCCGGAATCGACCCGGCTTCTGGGCCTTGTCCTGCCCTCCTGCCTGCGATTTTGATTCGGATCCATGCCGCTGCGACGGGTCGCAGGACACTTCCGCCCCGCCTGGGGACCGGACGCCGGACACAGCCGATGCGGCCATTCCCTGCTCCCCGTTCGCTTCGCCGGCCGCGACTGTCAGAAGAATGACGCCGGCGGCCCTCGATGTCCTGCCCGTGGCGCCGGCCCCCTCACCTGCCGCAACGCTTCGGAGAACGCGTCCTCATCGGGGGACACGCCACGAACTCGCCGGCGATGAGCCCCGGAGGACGGTCCCGCGAGCTCCGGCACCATGCACAGCCCGACGGCGAGCGGCACCGCGCCCCCGCCCGTCTGCAGCACCCGCTTCGCCTTCTCCTCGGTGAAGCCCGCCTCGGCCATCCTGCGTGCGAACGTCTCCACGAGGAACCGGTGGAGGGGGTGGTCCCCCTCTCGTCCGACAGGCAGTGCGCGCGAAGCTTGCCAGAGATGGCGGGGTTCTCCCACTCCGACAGGATCTTGTTGCTCGAGACGTGCCGGAAGGAGCGATCGAACAGCTGCTCGATCAGCTGCACCGGCTCGGCCGCCCAGCCCACCTCGTCAACCACCTGCTGGCGCACGCGGTCGTTCTCCTCGATGCAGACCTCTGGGAATACCTCGTCCTTGGAGGGGTAGTGGTTGTAGAAGCTGCCCGCGCCATGTGCGCCTCCCCGGCCATCTCGGCGACGCTCGCAGCCTTGTAGCCCCTCTCGGAGAACACGCGACGGGCAGCCTCCTTCGGGGTGCACTTCTTGTCCTGCATGCTTCCCCCGATCTGGAATGAATGAATTATATAATACATTCATTCACATGATAGTCGCAATGCCGTGCGGTGTCAGGCAAACGATTTGTACCGGGTCGCAAGTCGAATGCGTTGCCGCTCCTGGCCCCCTCCGGCGGAAGCCGGACGGTGCCATCATGAGCAGCTGAAGTCTCGTCATCGCGCGGGTCCGTCATGAGACACCGCAGGAAGCGCCCGAAGCGTGAGGGTGCGCGGTTCATGAGGGCAGGGGGACGCTTTCAGAACGCTGCTTCTTCGCACTGAAAGCTTTTCCGCCCCTCGCCATGTCCTGTGGTGCCCTTGCCGGCACCCCTGAAGACGGTGAGGACGGTGTTCCCCGGCACCCGTTCGGCGAGCGACGGTCCATGAACATGCCGAGGAGCCTGCCCTCGAGGCATCGGAGGGGAAGCGTTTCATCCTCCTTACCGGAGGGCCTGCGCACCGTGCCCTTCGCCCTCCCCGGCATCGGGGAGGGCGAAGACCTCGTGCGGGGCCGCCACTGCGGCCGGCCGGGAACCCATGCTTCACGGATGCTTCATGGATGCATGGGACCTGCCCCGGGATCGTCGTGCACGGTGCCCGATCATCCCGGCGGCAGGCCCTCCC
Source organism: uncultured Propionibacterium sp. (assembly GCF_963539965.1). Classification (NCBI taxonomy): domain Bacteria; kingdom Bacillati; phylum Actinomycetota; class Actinomycetes; order Propionibacteriales; family Propionibacteriaceae; genus Propionibacterium; species uncultured Propionibacterium sp. Next base: position 42,757 of record NZ_CAUTOU010000005.1, on the reverse strand, counting down.
CGTACTCCGGCACCCCGGCAGAGAGCGGTCACCGGCTCAATCCGAACCAGGGATCATGGACGACCCCGGCCCCAGCAGTCGAAAGGACTCTCGGGATTCCGAGGTTCGCTGAAATCATGTCCATGATTCCAGGAATTGGGATTCGGTGATTCAGTACTGTTCGCCCTGCCTTCCGAGAATCAATGACCTGTAATATCTCCGAAAATCCTCATCTCCCATGGTCTGACGTTTCGCATAAATTTCCTTAGCCCTTTTGCCCGTCACATAGCACATGCGGTCGTCGTCCGGGTCGTTGACGGCATCCCAAATGTCCTGTGCCGCCTCCTGTGCGGTTTCCATCTGCGTATGATCGCCGCCGGGCATCAGGAATTCAACCTGCCTGCCAATGATTTCCTCGTATTCTTCCGGCGTAGCTCCGCCGCCATCCATTTTGAAGCCTGTCTGCACTACGCCGGGGACTATCGTCTTTACCCGGATATGATATGGCGCGAGCTCGAAATACAACATCTCGCACATGCCTGTCACGGCCCATTTATCCGCCGCGTACACTCCATCCATGACGAGTCCCATCTCACCTGCAAGAGATGTTGTGGTCAGAATGAGTCCGCCTTTCTTTCTCTTGAAGAAGGGGATGAACTGTTGCGTCACGCGGATCATGCCGAGGACGTTCGTATCGATGGAGCGCTTCATGGCGTTCTCCGTCATGTCCTCGAATTTCGCCTTCATTCCATATCCAGCATTATTGAAAAGGACGTCCACGTCATATTTGCCCAGTATGCTCTGTGATGCCGATTTCACCTGCTCGACATTTGTAATGTCCAGAGGATAGAGATGGACGTTGTCGTAGGCGAGCAGTTCCGTCTCCTTTTCCGGCGACCGCATCGTGGCAACAACGGTCCAACCCTTTTTCGCGAAGAACTTCGCCGTTGCCTTCCCCATTCCTGATGACGATCCTGTTATGACGATCGTGCTCATTGGTGCACCTCCGAGAATTTCCGTCTGCATCCTGGGTTCAGTGTATCAGGAGAAGTGAAAATTTCTTGAACTGACGATAGCTTTCAGAGCACAACACCATCCTGTATTCATTGAAATTCTACGTGGACTTGTGCCGACTTCTTGCTCTCGGCCGTGACGGGTGTTCGCCGTCCCCGAGGGTTGCTCGGGACGACCTGCCCCATGTTGCTCTGGTCAGGTGCTCCTCTTGGTGTCGTCATGGTTTTGAACAGGCCTCCTGCTCTCCGACGAATACGCGCAGGCCGGGCGGGTTCCACGGCCGGCTACTGATCGATTCGGAGATCCCGCGGGAGAAGACGGAACGGATGGAGTGCGTGATCCTTGCCGCCCTGGAGATGTCCGTCAAGGTCTTCTCGCCACCGGCCGCGCCGTCTCCGGGTTCTGCTTTCGCTTCGCAGGCCTCTGCCGGGTCTTCTCCAGCGGAGAGACGGCTCACTCGTATCCACCGGCGAGGGAGCACCGCATGGAGATGATTGCGGCGGCGGACCGGGTCATGCGGATGGAACCCCGGGCGGCAGCGCCGGCGGACGCGCACTTCACGAAAGTGTGCGTCCGCCGGCACGTTGAAACCACACGGGGTCCGTAACCGCGCTATTCCCCGGGGCGTGCGAGGCACAGGACGACGGCTCCTTGCGACGGAACCGGGCGTGCGAACACGTCGGCCTCTCAGCACGGCGAACGGGTCCTGGCCGTCGGCGACATCATCCTCTCAGCACGGCGGACGGGGGCTGCCCCTTTCCGGGGCGGGCCTCTTCCTCGACCTGGACCTGCCGACCGCTGTGTTACTTCGAGCGCATGCCCGAGTGCTGCTCGACGGTGGCTCCGGCCAGCGGCTTTTCGCCGGGCCGGGCGAGCGGCCCTACGAGCTCGTGCGGCTGGTAGGGCTCCTCCAGGAGGGCCACCTCATCGGCGGTGAGTTCCACGGCGAGGGCGCGCACCGCGTCATCGACGCGGCCCGGTCCGGAGCAGCCGACGATGGGGGCGGCGACGCCGCTGGCCCAGTGCCAGGCCAGCGCAACATCGGCCATCGGCACCCCGCGCCGCCCGGCGAGTTCGGCGACCCGCTCAACGATGGGCATGTCGGTCTCGCGAGCGCGGTCATACTTGCTCCGCATCGTGGCGTCGGTGGTGGCCCGGACGCTGGCCGAGTCCCAGGTGGGGCGCGTGAGATGGCCCGACGCGAGCGGGCTGTAGGGCGTGAGCGACATGCCGTACCGGCGGCACACCGGGATCATCTCCCGCTCGTCCTCGCGGTAGAGCAGGTTGTAGTGGTTCTGCATGCTCGCGAACCTGGTCCAGCCGTTCTCGTCGGCGACCACCTGCATGTCGTGCAGCTGGTAGGCGTACATGGCGCTCGCCCCCAGCGCCCGGACCCGCCCAGAGCGCACCAGGGCGTCGAGGGCCTCCATGGTCTCCTCGACCGGCGTGTCGTAGTCGAAGCGGTGGATGATGTACAGGTCCAGGTAATCGGTGCCCAGGCGTTCGAGCGTCCCGGTGATTTCGCGTTCGATGGCCGCCCGCGACAGATGCCCCTCGTTGAAGTAGACCTTGCTGGCCAGCACGACGTCCTCGCGCCGCACGCCCAGGTTCTTGAGGGAGGCGCCGATGAACTCCTCGCTCGTGCCATGGGCGTAGACGTTCGCGGTGTCGAAGAAGTTCACCCCCAGCTCGAGCGCCCGGGCGATCACCGCCTGGGTCGCGGGCTGGTCGATGACCCACTGGTGGAGGTCCGGGAAGACCCTTCCGAAGCTCATGCCCCCGATGCACAGCCTGGGGATCGTGATATCTGTGGGGCCGAGTTGCGTGTACTCCATTTCTCCTCCTCGAGTCGCTGTCTCCATTGTCCCACTGCTGTGGCCGGTCGGGCCCGGGTTCCATGCTCTCTGCGATGGCGGGGCGCCCATGAACGGACGCTCATGAACGCAGGAGAATTCGCCTCGGGCCTGGCCCGAGGCGACGCCTCGATGCCGCTGCTCTGCTGAATGGGCCCGCGCCGCGGCCCGCTCAGGACGCGTCGGCCTCGCGGAGAACGGTCCCGCAGCAGTCGTAGAGAACAGGGGAGCCGGAACGCCGTTCGCCTTTCCCGTGGTCGTGCAGGGTCCTGCAGACGAACAGCAGATCATCCGTGTTGCTGTGCATGGTCATGGTCCTCCTCGTCAGCGCATTCCCCGCGAACATCCTTCTCATGAGCGGGGCGGACACCGCGGTCGGCAGTTCGTACGGCAGGGGCGCCGTCCCTGTAGTTCTTCGGGACGGCGCCCCTGATCGGCGCGCGTCCGCCTTCTCCGACGACGAGTACAACCGCGGGCGCTGCGGATGAGCGCCCGCGGTCGTCTGATCAAGCAGAACGGCGCGTGGGTCGCACCGGTTGCGCGGTGGCGATGGGCGGCCTCGAGGGCTAGCTGCTGGGACGCGCACCGCGGTCATGGGCGCGGGTCCGGCTCAGACCTGCTGGGAGTAGTCGTTGACCGCGGTCGCGAAGGCCGGCGGCTCGTCGGGGACCGAGTAGTAGGCGTGCTGAGGGAGCGCGTTGATGCGGGCCATCTCGTCGTCGGTGAGCTCGAAGTCGAAGATGTCGATGTTGTCGGCCATGTGCTGGGGGTCCAGCGTCTTCGGGAAGGTGACGTTGCCCTCCTGCAGGTGCCAGCGCAGGATCACCTGGGCGTTCGTCTTGCCGTACCTGGCGGCGAGCTCGTCGAAGACGGGCTCGGCCAGAAGCGCCTTGTCGCCGTGGCCCAAGGGGAACCAGGCCTCGAAGACGATGCCGTGCCCGGCCAGCCGGGACTTCAGCTCGTGCTGGTTCCAGTACGGGTGGGCCTCGACCTGCAGCACCGCCGGGACGATCTCGGCGACATCGAGTATCTGCTGCACCTTGGCCGCGGAGAAGTTCGACAGGCCGATCGAGCGGACCTTGCCGGCTCGGACGGCCTCCTCCATGGCCCTCCAACCGGCCACGTACTCGCCGTAGGGCTGGTGGAAGAGCAGCAGGTCGAGGTAGTCCATGCCGAGGCGTTCGAGCGTGGCGTCGATGTCCCTGCCGCACTGCTCGTAGGGATAGCTCTGCGGGAAGAGCTTGGAGGTGACGAACAGGCCCTCGCGCCCGGTCCCGGACGCCCTCACGGCCTGGCCGACGGCGACCTCATTGAAATAGGCATTGGCGGTGTCGATGTGGGTGTACCCGGCGGCGAGAGCCTGCGGCAGGTGCTCGATGACCTCGGCGGAGGTCATCTGGAAGACGCCGTAGCCGAGCGCCGGGATCTCGAGGCCGTTGTTCATCGCGAAGTTCTGCATCAGCTTCTCCTGTCTGGCCGTTCCTTCTCAATCGTCAGTCTTCACCGTGTTCCCGGTCTTGTGAAATGCTTTCCGCGTGTCTCTTCATGCACTGAGCGCATAAGGAACGGGGGCGGACCGTGGAGCTTGAGCAATTGCGGCAGCTCGAGGCGATCGCCCGCGAGGGCACCGTGAGCGCGGCGGCCGGGGCCGTCCACATCTCGCAGCCCGCGCTGAGCAGATCGATCGCCCGCCTCGAATCCGAACTCGGCCAGTCGCTGTTCGACAGGATCGGACGTCGTCTCGAGCTGAACGAGGCGGGCAGGGTGGCCCTCGAGTACGCCCGGCAGATCCTGCGGGACGAGCGCCTCATGCGCGACGCCCTCGACGACGTGGCCCGCCGCACCAAGGCGCTGCGCGTCGGCACCGTCGCCCCGGCGCCGCTGTGGCGTCTGACCGCCCTCATGGTCGAGCGCTTCCCGCAGATGGTGCTCACCTCCAGGTTGATCGCCGAGGACGAGGTCGAGTCTGGCATCCTCGACGGCGCGCTCGACCTGGGCATCGCGCTGCGCCCGCATGCGCCGCCCGGGGTGCGCTCGTGCCGGCTCATGACCGAGAACCTGTCGGTCTCCCTGCCCGCCGGGCACAGGCTCGCCGGTCGCGAGAGCGTCGGTGCCGCCGACCTGAACGGCGAGAGCTTTCTGCTGCTCGGCGCCATCGGCTTCTGGCGCGAGGCCTGCGACCGCGCGTTCCCGCGCTCGGAGTTCATCGTCCAGGAGGACCGGGGCGTCTTCGAGCAGCTGGCACGAACCACGGCCATGGCCTATTTCGTCACCGACGCCCCGTCGCTGTCGGTGTCGCGGCCGGGGCGTGTCGTGGTGCCGATCCGCGACGCGATGGCGCATGCCACGTACTACCTGCTCGATCGTCTCGGGAGCCGCCAGGAGGCGGCCGACGTGTTCGACTGGGTCCGCCGCCGATAAGGCGCCGAGACGACCACCCGGGCACGTTCCGCGGACACGACGGCCCCCAGGGCGGCCGGGTGCGGTCGTCGCGGCTCATCCGCAGGAATTCGCCGGCTGGGATCCCGCCGGTTCCGAGCCGAATCCTTCCGCGCGCCCGCTCCGGTGGGGATACTGGATCCGGTCGCGGAATCGCCCGGGGCGCAGGCGGCGAGGAGGATACAGCGATGCGATGTCTCATGGCTTACGAGTCGCCGCTCGGGGCGATGACGCTCGCGGCGCAGACCGGCCCCGGTCTGCCCGAGGGCGGAGCGCTCATCGGCGCATGGTTCGACGGGCAGAAGCACGACCGCGCGGGGCTGGAGCCGGGCGGCGCCGACATCTCCGTCGCCGAACCGGGCGGCGGGCAGGGGCCCGCCGTCCTCGTCGACACCCGCACCTGGCTGGACCGGTACTTCGCCGGCGGGGATCCGGGATCCCCGCCGGCGCTCGCCCCTCGGGGCACGGGCTTCCAGCAGCTGGTGTGGGCGCAGCTGCGCGCCATTCCGCGCGGGAGCACCCGCACCTACGGGCAGATCGCCGACGCCGTGGCCGCGCGGGCCGGCCACCGGTGCTCGGCCCGCGCCGTCGGAGGGGCCGTCGGGCGCAACCCGGTCAGCGTCGTCGTTCCCTGCCACCGCGTCATCGGGGCGGACGGCAGCCTCACGGGCTACGCGGGCGGGACCGGCCGCAAGACGTGGCTCCTGGGCATCGAAGGCGTCCGTCTGGCCGGTCCCGGTGTCCGGCAGGAGGGCATCCCTGGGTTGTGAGACTCGGAGCGGCGATGGCCGCCCGGGGCGAGCGGGGCTGCCTCAGCGAAGGGCCACCCCCGCCTCCGGGTGCCCTCGGCGGTACCGAGTCCGGGGCCCGTCCTGCCCCGGCGGGCGGCAGAGCCCGTACCTGGGACCGAGCCGGGCGATGAGCACGGCCACGAGCCCGGCGGAGACGGTCTCGGCGACGATGATCGCGAACCAGATGCCGGTCGGTCCCATCAGGACCGGCAGCAGGAGGACCGCGCCGACCTCCAGGCCGAGCGTGCGCACCGCCGCCAGGGCGGCCGAGACGAGGCCGTTGCCGAGGGCGGTGAACAGCGATGAGCCGTACATGCCCACGCCCATCGCCAGGAACGAGACCGAGAAGATGCGGAACGCCGACTCGGTCAGCGTCATGAGGTCAGGATCATAGCTCGCGAAGACCCACGCCAGCGGGTAGGCCAGCGCCTGCGAGGCGAGGAGCATCATCGCCCCGCCGGCGCCCATGACGGCCAGTCCCCGGTGCATGAGGCTGCGCTTCTCCGGAGCATTGCCGGCGCCGTGCTGGAAGCTCATCAGCGGGGCGGAGCCCATGCAGAAGCCCTCGAAGATCGCGGTGAAGATCATGCTGACGTACATGATCGTCCCATAGGCGGCCACGCCGTCCTGCCCGATGAGCTTCAGCAGCTGCAGGTTGTAGACGATGCTCACCACCGAGACCGCGATCGAGGTCATCATCTCGGACGAGCCGTTCACACAGGCGCGGCCGAGCGCTGACAGATCGGTCAAGGGATGCCCGAGCCTCAGGAAGCTGGGGTTCCGGCGGGCGAAGTACACGAGTGGCGTGAGGCCCCCGACGAACTCGGAGGCGACGGTCGCCAGGGCCGCACCGACCACGCCCCAGCCGAGCCCGCCCACGAGCAGGAAGTCGAGGAGGATGTTCGACAGCCCGGCCCCGATCGTCACGTACAGGCCGAGCCTGGGCCTGCCGGCGGTCGAGGCGAAGGCCTGGAAGGCGTACTGCAGCATGAACATGGGCAGCGAGGCCATGCTGATGCGCCCGTAGAGCACGCACAGCTCCAGCAGCTCGCCGGAGGCCCCCAGCATCTGGGCGACGGGGCGCATGAGGACGGCGCCGATGACGGCGAGGACCGTGCCGGCGGCCAGCGTGACGTAGACGATCGCGGAGAAATAGCGGTTGGCCAGCTCGTGGTCGCCCTCCCCCCGGGTGCTCGAGATCAGGGCGCTGCCGCCGGAGCCCATCATGAAGCCCAGCGTGCCCAGGATCAGGACGAACGGCATGATGAGGGTGACCGCTGCGAAGGCCGTCTTGCCGGCGTAGTTCGAGACGAAGAGCCCGTCCACGACGCCGTAGATCGACGTGAAGACCATCATCACGATCGAGGGCAGCGTGTAGCCCAGCAGGTCGCGGACGCTCAGATGCCGTGCCATGTCCATGGTCAGGCCCTCCTGATCGCGCCGGGTCCGCTCGACGGGCAGTTCGCGCACCCGGGCGACGCGGCGGTGAACGCGGTGCGCCCGGTCTTCTCGTCGATGGCCCTCTGCGCGCCCATCAGGTCTGCTGCCATCAACATCTCCTCTGGTGCCTCCCGGTGGTCCGATTCCGGACACGAACGATGTGTGGAAGCATACGTGCGAGCGGCGGTGCACGAACCGGTCGCGGGTACCGGGCGCAGCTCAGAACACCAGCTGGACGAGCAGCATGTAGCAGATGGTCCCGCCGGCGATCGACAGCAGCATCCGGCGGCGCCATCCGTGCAGGGCCGCCGTGACGGCGATGCCGATGAGTTCGGGGACGCCGTGCGGGGCGGACGACCACTGGGTGCCGCGCAGGCTGTAGACGACGAGCAGCGCGAAGATCGCCGCCGGGAGGGCCTTGCCGAGGTAGGCGATGAAGGCCGGTGTCCGCTTGGTGCCGCGGAAGACGAGGAACGGCAGGAAGCGCGTGGCCATTGTTCCCAGGACGCACAGGCCGATGGTGATGATCTGCTGCGTGAGCGTCATGACAGGCCCACCGCCGGCTCGAGCGGCTTGCGCAGCGCGGTGAGTGCCGCGACCGTGATGGCCAGCGCCGGGAGCATGAAGCCGTCCGCGCCGAAGACCGCCAGGCAGACCACCGCGGCGAGTGCGCCGATCAGCGCCGTCCAATGGTGCTCCTCCTGGTCCCACTGATTCAGGAAGATCACCACGAACAGGGCCGTCATCACGAACGACAGGCCCTCGGTGCCGATGGAGACGAGTGAGCCGAACAGGCCGCCCAGCATCGAGCCGGACACCCAGTAGAAGTGATCGAGCGCCGTCACGAAGAACATGAACCAGCGCCGGTCCGCACCCTCGGGCGGTTCGGTGGTGCAGAGGATCGAGAAGGTCTCGTCGCACATGCCGAAGATCAGATACGGTTTGGCCCACCCCGTGCCCCTGAAGCGATCGAGCATCGAGATGCCGTAGAACAGATGCCGCGCCTGCACCGCGAGGGACACGACCAGCGCCGTCAGCGGAGCGAACGGCGACAGCAGCATGCCGACGGCGACGAATTCCAGTGAGCCGCCGAAGATCAGCAGGGCCATGACCGTCGGATAGACGAAGCTGAAGCCCGCCGCGTTCATGTAGACGCCGTAGGTGAGCCCGAGGAACCAGAAGCCGGCGAAGATGGGCAGCGTGTAGGGGAAAGCGGCCCTGAGGGCCTTCGCCGGCTTGTTGATCTGCGTGCCCATGCCTCTTCTGCTCCGCGTGCGGCCCGTCGCACGACGCACCGGTTGCGATGCTATCGGACGGGAAAAGCAGGCACCGGAGGATGCGGGCCGGGGCCTCGGGCCCAGGAACGGCTCGACTCCCTGCGGCCTCCGGTCCCGGCGCGCCCCTCGTGGTGCCTGACGGAACCGGGATCAGGGCAGACCAAGCCCGGTCAACCATTCGACGACCGCTTCGACGGGGCCCGCCCGGGCGGCGTCGGACTGGATGGGCAGGCCCGGGAGGACCGTCGCGCCGGGCGTCCACTCGGCGATCGTGGCGTAGGTGCCGGCGTCGGCGCCTCCCATGTGGGTGTTGAACGGGGCGATCGTCCGGTCCGAGAGCTCGTACTCCTCGAGGAAGCTGAACACCGGCATCGGCAGGGTGGAGTCCCATAGCGGATAGCCCAGGAAGACCGGGTCGTGGTCGGCCACGGCGATGGTGCGGGCGAGCTCGGGCCGCACCTGCCGGGCGTGTTCGTTCTTCACCTCGGACAGCAGACTCTCGTAGTGGCGGGGGTCGTCATCGTAGGGGACGGCCGGCCTGATCTCGGCCAGCTCGGCCCCGGCCCGGGCGGCGACGGTCTGCGCCGCCCTCCTGGTGCTGCCGTAGACCGAGAAGTAGACGACCAGTCCCCTGCCCATGCCTGCCCTCCGTACGATGCAATCCGTGCCGACAGTCTGCTTCCTCCATCGGCGGACGGCAAGGGCCCCTTGAGGAGATGGTGGGTTCTCGCGGGGCCCTTGCCGGTACGCGGGCGGTTCAGCCCAGTTGGGTACTGAAGACGGGGAAGAAGCTGTGCTCCCCGTAGCTCTCGAGGGGCTTGACGGCCCTGAGCCTTGCCATGTCGTCCTCGCTGATCGTGAAGTCGAGCGCGGCGTTCTGCTCCATGTGAGAGCGGTTGGCAGTCTTGGGCAGGGCCACCAGACCGAGCTGCAGGATGTAGCGGATGCACAGCTGCGGCACCGAGACCCCGTACGCGGCAGCGACGGCGAGAACCTCGTCGTCGTTCAGAATCGCGCCGTGCGCCACGGGGGAGTAGGCCTCGACCGCGACGTCGTTGCCCGTGCAGAAGTCGATGAGCTCGAACGGGGTGTTGCCCACATGGGCGAGCACCTGGTTGACGGCGGGCCTGACGCGGCCGTTGTCGATGATGTTCTTCAGGTCGTCGACCAGGAAGTTGCTCACGCCGATCGAGCGCGCCTTGCCGGCCGCCCGGGCGTCCTCCATGGCCCGCCACACCTCGAGGTTCTCCGCGTAGTAGTGGTTGTCGTCCGCGCGGAACTCCGCCCACGGCTGCGGACTGTGGATGATGAGCAGGTCGACGCGGTCCAGGCCCAGCCTGGCCAGCGACTCGTCGATCGAGGCCGCGGCCGAGTCGTAGGACTTGTTCTCGGCCGCGACCTTCGTGGTGACGAACAGCTCCTCGCGGGGGACGCCGCACCGGCGGATGCCGGCACCGACACCGGCCTCGTTGCCGTAGGCCTGAGCCGTGTCGACGTGACGGTACCCGACGGACACCGCGTCCTCGACCGCTTGGGCGGCGTCGGCGTCGTCGATGAGCCAGGTGCCCAGGCCGAGTGCCGGGATCGACGTGCCGTCGTCGAGGTCGATCTTCTCGTTGTAGGTCATGTTCTCCGTCCTGTCTCGTTCGGGTTCGTGGTGCGCGCCGGCGCCGTCACTCGGCGTAGACCTCCTTGGCCATGCGGAACGCGGCCCAGGCCTTGGGCCAGCCGGCGTAGAAGGCCGCGTGGGTGAGGATCTCGGCCATCTCCTCGGCGCTCACGCCGTGCCTCTTGGCGTTGCCGATGTGGAACTGCAGCGAGCTGTCGAGGATGCCTCCGGCCATGAGCGCGGTCACCGTCACGATGCTGCGGTCACGGGCCGAGAGCCTGTCCTCGCGCGACCAGACCTGTCCGAAGAGCACGTCGTCGTTGAGCTCGGCGAACTTCGGGGCGAAGTCGCCCAGCTGGTCGCGTCCCGCCGTCACCTTGTCTGCCATGTCTGCCTCCTGATACGGATGAATTCGATTGGGCGCGGGTTCATGCGAGCGCGTCGTACTCCTCGTCGGTGACCGGTTCGAGCCACTCGTTGGCGAGGTCCTCGCCGGGGACCATGACGGCGATGTGGGTGAACCAGGAGTCGGGGGCGGCGCCGTGCCAGTGCTTCACGTTGGCGGGCACGTTGATGACGTCGCCGGGATGCAGCTCGATGGGCTCGGAGCCCCATTCCTGATAGTAGCCGCGGCCGGCGGTGGCGAGCAGGATCTGGCCGCCGTCCTTGCTGGCGCGGTGGACGTGCCAGTTGTTGCGGCAGCCGGGTTCGAAGGTCACATTCGAGATGTGCACCTGCTCGGTCGATATCGGGGCCAGATAACTCCTACCGATGAAGTACTGCGCGTAGGCGGTGTTCTCCTCGCCGAGGGGAAACGCGCCGGTGTCGATCTGGTCGGCCATGATGCCTGCCTTTCTGTTGCTGGGATGGCGGGCGCACGTCCCGGCCCGCCCCGGGATCCTCTGGCGCGCTCAGTCGTCGATGCGTTCGAAGCGGACGGTGGTGTCACCGGTGCGCTCGAACAGTTCGGCGCCACGGTCGATGCGCCCGATCTGCTGGCGGGCGAAGCGCTCGCCGTTCTGCCGGTACAGGATCACCAGTGAGCCGGCGGGCGGCCAGTAGACGATGTCGCCGACCCGGTAGCCGTCGTGGCGCAGATCCTCTACGGGCAGCGCGTTCGTGCCGTAGCGGTGGCACATCTCGCGCCCGTACAGGTCGAGCATCGGCACGTCCATGGGCATGCGGTTCAGGAGCTCGCGCGCCGTGATGTTGTCATCGAACTCGGCCCCGAGATGCTCGTCGCCGACGCTGATGCGCACCACCGCCATGCCCGCCTCCCGATGATCTCTGACCGGGATCAATTGTCAGACGGATGAGGTGATATGTCCAATGCCTATGTTTTAGATTTTTCATGCCCTGAATGCATGGCATGGAGCAGGTTCAGGAAGGCCGAGGCCGCGGAGTTGCCCGGGGGAGCTTTTTTGCAGGCCAGGACGGAACTCATGGTCAGCGCGGGTTCCAGCGGTCGGAAGGCGAAGCGCCGAGGGTCCAGGTGGGTCACTGCGCCTTCGATCGTCAGGGCCGAGGCGGTGCCCGATTCGACGAGCATGAGCGCCGTGGTCAGCAGGTTGAAGGTGCAGACGATGTCGAGGCGCTCCATCGGCATGCCCAGCCAGCCGGTGATCTCGGCGATCAGCTCGGGGCGGCCGGTGCTCACCAGGGGGGTGCCTGGCAGATCGTCCGGCCCGACCGAGCGCTTGCGCGCCAGCTCGCTGCCGCTGCGCACCAGCAGGCCCCAGCGCTCCTTCCCGCCGAGCCGGGCGTACGCGTAGCGCGAGACGTCGACCGGCTCCATCATGATCGCGAAGTCGAGCAGGCCGGCGTCCAGGCGCTCCTTCACGTACTCGGCGCTGTTCGTGTAGAGCTCGAATCCGACGCCCGGGTGCAGGCGGCGGAACTCGTCCATCGCCGCGGGCAGGATCCGCGTGGACGACAGCCCGCCGCTGCCGATCGAGATGGTGCCGACGAACCCTCCGTCGTCGCGGAACTCGCCCTCGACCTTGTCGGCCAGGGCGAGCAGCTCCTCGGCCCGCCGTGCCAGCCGCAGCCCCGCATCGGTGAGTTCCAGTCGCCGCCCGCGCGCGAACAGGCTCGTGCCCAGCTCCCTCTCGAGACCGGCGATCTGGCGGCTCAGCGTGGGCTGGGTCAGGTGCAGTGCCTCGGCGGCTCGCGACATGTTCTCCTCGCGGACGATCGCCAGGTAGTAGCGCAGCACCCGTAGTTCCATACCCCCAACCTACTGACCTGCTGGCGGCGCGTGTCCTCGGAGCAGCATGCCGTCCGCCTGCGCGTACGCCCTCGGGCGGGAGGGGGCGGCCGGTCCGGCACTGCCCCGGCGTCCCGCCCGGCCGCGCTGCGAGGCAGAGGGGCGGTGCGCGGTCAGCCGCGCGCGTGCAGCACGATCGGCAACGACTCCCAGCCGCCCATCGGGGACTTCGCCCGGGACCCCCGGTCGGTCCCGGCCCCGATGCGGAAGCGGGACAGCAGGGCGCGGGCGAGCACACGCAGCTCCAGAGTGGCCAGCGGCCGGCCTGGGCAGGCGTGCGGGCCCGCGCCGTAGACCAGGTTCTTGCCGGCGTTGCCCGCCGGGTCGTAGCGATCGGGGTCGCCGAAGACGACCGGGTCGCGGTTGGCCTCGGCCCAGTTGATGACCACCTGCGTGCCGGCCGGTGCATCCCGGCCCGCGACATGGACGTCCTTCGTAGTGACGCGGCGATTCGAGGTGAACGGGTCGTCGATCCGCAGCACCTCGTCGATGGCCGCGTCCAGCTGCGCGTCATCGAGCCCGTCCCATTCGTCCTGCATGGCCGGGCGGACGACCAGCCAGTGCGCGACGACTCCGACGCACAGGGCCAGTGAGCCGAGATCCCCGCCGGTCCAGTTGCGCAGAATCGACACGAGCACCGGATCGGGCAGCGTCTGGCCGTCCTCGCCGCGGATGTGCACGAGTTCCCAGGTCAGGTCGTGCACGGCGTCCGGCTCGCGCCGGGCCTCGACGATCGAGACGATGATGCGGTCGAACCACTCGGCCACCTCGCGCGTGCGCGCCGGTTCGCCCGAGCGCGTCGCCTCGTGATTGGCGGCCATCCACTCGATGAGCTCGTCCTCGAGGTCGGGCGACCAGCCCAGCCAGGCCGACTGGCCGCGGACCGCGTAGCGCGAGCCCAGGTCGTCGACGGCGTCCAGCTCGGTGCCATCGGTGATGGGGCCGAGCAGACCGGCGGCGACCTCCTCCAGGAGCGGCTGCAATCTCGTCATCCGCTCGGGGGAGAGGAACGGCGCCAGGAGCCTGCGCATCGCCGCGTGCTCGGCGCCGTCCATGCCGTTGGGCACCTGCAGGAAGCGCGAGACGCGGCTGGAATAGGTGACCGGGTCGCGGGCCACAGCGACCGCCTCGGCGTGAGTGCTGATCACAGGGCGCTCGGTCTTCTGATCGGCCATGGTGCTCCTCCTGGTGCGGCTCCGGTCGGGGCCGCTCACGGGTTCCCCTCCTCTGAGGCTAGCGGAGGAATTCCGTGGTCCTCGGCAGGAGCGCGCCTGCGCCGAGGACCGGCCGGAGCCGTGCCCACGGCGTCAGTGGCGGTTGCTGTGCAGGCCCATCGCCGTGCCGACGGCCACCATGACCGCGCCCGTGCCCATGGCCAGCGTCGAGCTCTCGGCGCTGATCAACGGGATGCTCCCGGCCGAACCGTCCTCCTCCGCGGGGCTGTCCGGCGCGCCGGGCGTCGGAGCGGAGGCGTTGGGGGAGATCGGGGGCGTCGGGGAGGGCGACGGCGTGCCCGTGCCGTCGACGGTGTTCGAGAACAGCACGCCGTCCGAGTCGGTGACGATCATCGCCACCGGCCTCGAGCCCGACTCGTCGGCGATCACGCGCACCTGCACCCGCTCGGTGTGCGTGTCGTAGATGATCCCGTCCTTGGCGGGTGCCCCGTCCCCGGTCTTCCCGGCGTCGGCCGGGACCTCCTCGGTGATCGTGTACTCGGCGGCCGTGCCGATGCCGCTGCGGGCGGCCGGCGGGTCGAAGGCGAACGAGCCGTCGGCGAGGTTCGTCGTCGTGGCGATCGGGCTGCCGGAGGCTTCGGTCATCTCGAAGGCGAACTGACCGGCCCGCAGCTCGCCGCCCTGGAGCGTCGTCGTACCGGTGATGGAGGGACTGCCGTGCGTACCGGCCACGGTGACCTCGGTGGTCACGGCGGCCTCGTAGCCGTCCGGGCCGTAGTAGGCCTGCGGCGCGTAGTAGTAGGTGACCCGGTAGACGCCCGGTGTTCCGGTGTCGACGTTGGAGACGACCCGCACGTCGGGACCGCCGGGATCGACGTCCGCGCCGGTGTGGTCGTGGATCCAGTTCAGGTTGTCGGCGGGCGACCACGCGGCGCCGAGGGGGATCGTGCTGCTGACGGCGCTGATCACCTGGCGGAGCCGGACCGGGGCGCCGTTGAGGGCGCCGCTGCTGGTCGCGCCGGCGGAGTAGAGGGCATCACCGGAGTAGAGGTACGAACCGGCCAGGCCGTCGCTCGTGCCCTCGGCCGCATCGACCTGCCAGCCCGTGTCCCGGACGGCCGATTTCACGCGGGCCAGGTCGAGCGAGACGGTGCCGCCCGTGAAGAGGCTGTCCCCGGGGCCGGCCGTGTGCGAATCGGTGGTGCCGTCCAGGGCGATGTTCGAGACCGTCAGATCGCTGGCCGCCATCGTCGGCATGACCGACTGGATGCTCTGGGGCGCGTTGGAGGAGGCACGGTACTGAGCCGTGCTGGCGAATGGGCTCGCGCCGTCCTCGGCATCGGTCACGCGGCGGGCGAAGCGGATGCGCGTGGCGGCACCGGCGCTGGCGGGGGAGCGGATGGACTCGTCGATGCCGACCCAGGCGGCGCCGTTCAGGTCGAGCTCGGACTCGTTGGCGAGCACCAGGGGAATGGTCAGCCTGAACTTCTCGCCGGGGCCGAGGGAGCCGGTGAGCCGGAGCGTCTGGAGGGCCGACCAGTCGTTCGCGGCGGACCACTCGGCGTAGGGGCTGTACGCGTCGGTGGTCGAGCCGTAGGCGACCTCGACACCGGCGGCGCCGGGGCTCGGGCTCAGGCCGTTCTCGTCGGTTCGGACCCGCGAGGCGTCGACGCGCAGCTGCGGCGCGCCGGCCCCGGCGGGGCTGTAGGAGGAGGGCAGGGCCACGACCTCGTCGAGGTCGATCGCCGATGCGGAGGCGTTCGACAACTCGATCACGGCGTTGAGGTCGGAGTAGCCGTCGATGTCGATGATCGACAGGGCCTGCGGCGAGCCGGCGGCCGTGGAGTGGTTGGACTCCTCGAGGGCGCCGGCCCCGTTGGTCGCGGTGAAGTACGTGCTGTGTGACAGGCCGTTGTCGAGGAGGGCGTCCGTGGTGGTCGGGCCGGTGTAGACAGCGCCGGGCGAACTGGCCGCGGCGACGGGGGCGCCGAGACCCAGCAGGCAGAAGAGCATCATGACGATGACTGCGCCGATGCGCACGGCCCCCGAACGGTTGACCGTTGCGGGCTGGCGACCAGTCGAGTTCATAGAATCCGCCAATCGGTGCTCAAGAACGGGGTGCGCACAGAACTTTATCAGCAACCCTGAGGATCATTAAGGGTGTTCACGGCATCGGACGGACGGTCCCGGCGACGGGACGGAGCGGTGCGTCAGGGTCTTCCCCCCGCCGGGCCCGGAGCACCGGCCGGCCTCGTCCCGGCGCGGAAGCCGCAGGCGGGCCCGGGACGACGAGCCGGGTGGGGCGGCGAGTGCACGCCGCCCCACCCGGCTCCGATGCGCGTCCGGTCGTGACTGCTCAGATCGTGAAGAGCGTGCTCTCGATGTAGTCGCGGGCCTTGACGGCGTACTCGTGCGGGTTGGCGATGGCCGGATCCTGCTCGGCCTCGACGAGGATCCACTGGTCGTAACCGTGGTCGACGAGCAGCCGGTAGGGCTCGGTGAAGTCGATGCAGCCGTCGCCGGGCACGGTGAACATGCCCGACAGGAAGGAGTCGAGGAAGGAGCGTTCGGCGGCGCGGGACTCCTCCATCCTCTCCAGGCGGACGTCCTTGAAGTGGACGTGCCTGACGCGGTCGATGGTGGGCTCCAGCAGACCCATGACGGTGCCCGCCCCGACGAGGGCGTGACCGGTGTCGAACAGGAGGGAGACCCTGGCCGGGTCGGTCATCTCCATGAGCCGGATGGTCTCCTGCGTGGTCTGGATGACCGTGCCGAGGTGGTGGTGGTAGACGAGCTCGAGACCATGGGCGTGGGCGATGTCTCCCAGGCGGTTCAACCCTTCGGCCAGCACGGGCCACTGCTCCTCGGCGAGGACCGGCTTGTTGGTGAAGATGCACACGTCGCGCACGCCCTGGACCGAGCCGGTCTGCTCCGAGACGACGATGCGGGTGGCGTCCAGGTGCTCCAGGTACCGGCAGTTCTCCTCGAAGGCCTTCGCAACGGTCTCGACGCCGTCGCGGAGGACGAAGGAGGAGAACCACTGGGCGACGATCCGGATGCCGCGCGCGTCGATGCGTTCCCCGACCTCTTCCTCCGCGGGGAAGAAGCCGGCGCACTCGGTGCCGGCGTAGCCGACATCGGCCAGGTCGAGCAGCATGTCGTCGAGAGTGTTGAAGGCGCCGACCTCGGGGATGTCGTCGTTGCGCCAGGCGATGGGGTGCATGCCCCAGCTGATGCCGTGCGGGTCCTTGATCGCGGTACTGGGGTCGAGTCGGAAGGCCATGATGTGTCCTCGTCTTTCGTTGGTGCTCTCGTCGGTGGTCGGAGGGGCGCCGCGGCCGTCAGGAGTAGCGCTCCTCCATGTCGTGCTCGATCTGCTCCAGCGAGCGACCGGAGGTCTCGGGCATGATGCGGAACAGGACGACGGCGACGACGAGGTTGAGCACTCCGTAGATCGTGTAGGTCAGACCGCCGCCCAGGCCCTCCATCATGGAGGGGAAGGTCCACGTGATGATGGCATTGGCGATCCACATGCAGAAGACGGCCGTGCCGTTCATGACGCCGCGGACGTTGGCGGGGAAGATCTCGCCCATCATCGTCCACACGACGGTGCCGTTGGAGGACTGGACGATGAGCATGAACACGGCCATGAGGCCGAGGACGAGGAAGGCGGCCCAGGCCGGCGGGGCGGTGCCGTCCGCCATGTGCGGGGCGATCGCGAGCTGGAAGGTCGCGGCTATGCCGAGCAGGGCGACGCCCACACCGGTGACGTCGGCGATGAGGATCTGACGATGGCGGAACCTGCCGATGAGCCAGATGCCGATCGCGGACCCGATGACGCTCATCACGCCATTGGCGACCTGGGCGGTGATCGAGGCCGAGGTCGACATGCCCGCGTACTCCAGGACCTTGGGCGCGTAGTACATGATCGTGTTGACGCCGGTCGTCTGGTTGATGATCGCCAGGAAGACGCCGACGAGCAGGAGCCTGCGCAGCCACGGAGTGCTCCAGACGTAGCCGAGGCCGCGCTTGCGCGCCTCCTCCTCGAGCTCGTGCTGGCGGGCCTGCGCCATCTCCATGAGCTCGTCCGCGAGCGGGCCGTCGCGGTGCGGGTCGCGTACGCGCTTGAGGGCGCCGATGGCCTCGTGGAGGCGCTCCTTGGCGACGTACCAGCGGGAGGACTCCGGCATGAGCCGGATGCCGATCCACAGGGCGACGGCCGGGATCGAGCACAGGACGAGCATGTAGCGCCAGGTCTCGCCGTTGCCCCCGGAGATGACGAGCTGGTCGAGGAAGGCGTGGTACTGCTCGGGGCCCATCGTGCCGCCCTGGGAGGACTGGAGCGCCTGGAGCGTGTCGTAGACGTACTCACCAGGGGCCAGGGTGCCCGAGGGGTCGGAGGCGATGGTGATGTGCGGGCCGCCCTGGATGCTGCTGATGATGGCGTTCATCGCGAAGGCGAGCAGCTGGCCGGTGACGATCATGAGCTGGTCGATGGCGACGATCGAGCCGCGGATGCGCTTGGGCGCGGTCTCGGCCAGGTAGACCGGCACGGTGGCGCTGGCGCCGCCCACGGCGAAACCGAGGACGACGCGGAAGGGGTACATGACCCAGATGCTCGGCGAGGCGGCGGTGCCGATGGCGCCGATGAAGAAGATCGCGGCGAGCACGAGGATGTTGTGGCGGCGCCCGTAGCGGTCGGACAGGCGCCCGCCGAGGAGGGCGCCGAGAGCCGCGCCGAGCAGGAGGGTCCCGCCGACCCAGCCCTCCTCGGCGGCTGTCAGGTGGAGCCCGCCGGCGGCGTGGGGCATGTACATGTAGGGCAGGGCGCCGGAGATGACGCCGGTGTCGTAGCCGAAGAGCAGAGAGCCGAGGGTGGCCACGCCCGCGATGGCGAGGATGCCGCGGTGCTTGCCGGAGGCGGGCGTGGCCTCGACGGCCGCGCCCATCCGTTCCGCGGTGATCCCCCTGAGGGGGATCTGCTGAGCGTCGGTGCTCATGGTGTTCTCCTTGGGCCGTGATCTCATGGGGAGACGGGTCGGGAATCGAAGGTGGTCGTGCCCTCGACGCGGGCGACGTCGTGCCAGGCGCCGTCAGCGGCGGAGGCGACGATGGCCTCGTCGACCTCGGCCGCGCACCAGGCGTCGGCGGCGGAGGGGGCCACCTGTTCGCCGGTGAGGACGGAGCGCAGGAACTGGGCGGCCTCGATGGACTTCATGTCGTCGAAGCCCATCGAGGTGCCGATGGCCGGCTGGTACCGGCTCCAGTCGCCCCAGGCCGGGTTCGCCATGGCGCGGGTGTAGCCGTGGATCGGGCCGCCGTCGATCGTGGCGCACACCTCGAGCTCGTTGAGGCGCTCGAAGTTCCAGCGGGCCGATCCCCCGGTGCCGTAGACCTCGACGACGTACTCGGCGCGCGGGCCCACGCTCACGCGCGACGACTCCATCGTGCCGAGGACGCCGTTCTCGAAGCGGACGAGCATGCCGACGTAGTCCTCGTTCTCGACGGGGCCGACCTCGTCGCCGATCTCGAAGCCGGAGTGTCCGATGCCCATCTTCGTGGGGACCGGACGTTCGGTGATGAAGGTGCCGGTGATCGCGGTGACCGAGGCGATGCGCCCGACGATGTACTGGGCGAGATCGGCGCCGTGGCTCATGAGGTCGGGGACGACGCCGGCACCGGCCTTCTCCCGGGAGGCGCGCCAGGTGAGCGGCCCGGCGGGGGAGGAGTTGTAGTCGGCGATGAACCACACGCGCACATTGGTGATGCGCCCGAGCCCGCCGGTGCGGGCGAGTTCGCGCAGGTACTCGATGGCGGGGACGTGCCGGTAGTTGAACCCGACGGCGGTGACGAGGCCCGCCCCGGCGGCGGCGCGGGCGATGACCCTGGACTGCTCGGCGGATGTGCCCATCGGCTTCTCGATCCAGAACGGTTTGCCGGCCTCGATGGCGGCCAGCGCGATCTCCTCGTGGAGGAAGTTCGGGGAGCAGATGGAGACGACGTCCACGCCGGGGTCGGCGAGGAGCTCGTGGTAGTCGGCGCAGGCGTGCTCGAAGCCGAGGTCCTCGACGGCGGCCCGCCGGGCCACGGCGAGCGGATCCGCGGCGGCCACGAGGCGCGCCTCGGCGCCCAGCTCGGGGAAGCGCTCCGGGACGGAGCGATAGCTGCGGGCGTGGAGCCGCCCCATCCACCCCAGGGAGACGACGCCGACCCCGATCCGTTTCCTGATTCTCATTGAGAACATCCCCTTCCCGGTCACCGGTGGCCGGTGGAACATTGATGCTAACGCGCGTCATCATTGACGTGACAAATAGAGTAGCAACAGCTTCCGCCCGGTGCAAGACGTCGACTCGGTCCATGCTTCGCCTCGTCGGGCCCGGCCCGGTGGTTCAGGCGGCCGGCGGGTGCCGCAGGCTCGAGGCGCGCACGACGAGTGCGGCGGGCACCGTCACGCGCGCCGCCGGGGCGCCGGCAGGGGCGAGCACCGCGGCGACGGCGGCCTCGGCCAGTCGGTCCGGGGACTGGTCCACGCTCGTGAGGCAGACCTCTCGGCGCGCAGCCAGCGAGGAGTTGTCGTAGGAGACCACTGCGACATCTGCGCCGGGTTCGAGGCGGGCGGTCAGCACCGCGGCGACCAGGTCGATGCCGAGCACGTCATTGTAGGCGACGGCGCCCAGCGGCTCCGCGCAGCCCGCGCGTACGGCGGTCAGGGCCGGGCCCGCGCCGTCATCGCAGACGATGTCGGCGAAGTCGAGGCCTGCGGCGGCCGCGGCCTCGCGGCAGGCCTCGAGGCGTTCGGCGAGCAGTGACTCGTGCCGATCGCGCGAGGGCGAGAAGAAGACCACGCGCCGCAGGCCCTGGCCCGCGAGGTGGGCGGCGATCTGGGCGGCGGCCCCGGCCTCGTCGAGGCGGACCGTCGGGATTGTCGGCTCGTCGAGAGCGCGGTTCAGTACGCAGAGGGGGACCTGCCCGGCCAGGGCCAGCAGCTCGGGCGGGCCCATCGAGGTGCCGGGCAGGATGAGCCCGGCCGGGCGCATCGACAGGACGTCGTCCACCGTCGTCTGCTCGAGCCGCTCCTCCAGATCGGAGACGAAGACGACCAGTACGTACCCCGCGGCGCCGGCGTGGTGGCGCAGGCGCCGCACGATGCGGTCGAAGAACGGGTTGTCGAGGTAGGGGAGGATGACGGCCAGGCGCCGGGAGCGGCGGGCGGCCAGTTCGGCCGCGGCGGCGTTGGTGCGGTAGTCGAGCCTGCGGGCGGCCTCGAGGATGCGCTGACGGGTCTCGTCGCTCATGCGGCCCTCCCCCTTGAGGGCGAGCGAGACGAGGCCCCGCGAGACCCCTGCGCTGTCCGCGACGTCCTGCTGCGTGGCGTGCCCGGTGCGGGGCGGTTCGTGCCGGTCGGGCATGTGCGGTTCCTTGGCCTGCGGGTCGGATCGTCCTCGTCCGCATTCTGCCAGTCCTTCGGCCCGGGCCCGCGCGCGACCCGGCGGGCGTCGGGGTCTTCGGTCGTGTTCGATGACGGAGGGCCATCGCGTGCGCGTCTTCGGCGCTGCGGTGGTTCGGCGATCCGGTTCACCGCTCCTTCACCTCGTTCGTCCCCCGTGGTCCCCCTCATCCTGCTTGCTCGTCCCGCGGGGCTCAGGCCTCGGCCAGGGCGTTGATGCCGTGATGGATGCCGGTGATGATGCTGGCGGTGAGGACGAGGGTGCCGGTGAGCGTCATGGCGGGCAGGGCGGCGACCAGGCCGACGAGGATGAGCAGGATGCTGGCGGTGGCGAGGGCGCCGGTGGTCATGAGGAGGACGATCCCTGTGGGGATGTTGGCGGACTCGTGGTGGATGGCGGCGGCCCTGGTGGCGTTGATGTCGATGGCGGTCATGCCTGGTTCTCCTTGCGGGTCGGTGCATGCCGCGGCTGCCCGTCGTGGCATGCACGGCGGTGTGCCTGGTGCCGGGCCGGTGGCTCCGGCCGGCGGCGGTGCCCACCATAGGGAGCACCAAATGCCAGGACAAATAATTCGACCGGTTCACTGCAACGTCTGTTGCACAGCTCCAGTGCCGCACCGCTCCGGCGCCCCCGGGGACGTCGGGCGAGTGCGCCGGCCCGCCGGTGATCGGTCGGGCCATGCGGGCCAGCCCGGACTCGAGGGCGTCCAGGTCGGAGTCCCGCGCGCTCCAGCTCGTGCACAGGCGGATGCAGTGGCGCTCCGCGCCGATGCGCTGGTACAGCCTCCCGGCCGGGAGCGCTTCGAACCGCACGCCGAGCGGCCGGCCCTTGGCGAACCTGGCCCCGTTCTGCTTCATCCGGTTGCGGAGGCCGAGGCGCAGGCCCGGGCCGACGAGTACGGCGGTCTCCCCGAGCATCGTTCCGCACTTGGTGCCGCCGATCGTGCGGGCGTCGGTCGGGGCGGCCAGGTCAGCCATCGTCACGTCGTTGCCTGGCGGACCGAGATCATGGGCCGGGCGGGCCCCGTCGACGAACAGGTGCATGCCGTGATCGTGGGCGGTTCGCGCGATCGCGGCCGGCTCTTCCCCCGAGTGGAGCGTGCCGAGCCCGGTGGGCTGGGGGAAGGCCGTCCCCGGCCGGGTGATGCGCCCGGCCACGGTGCTCCGCCCGAAGCCCAGGGCGGCTCGTTCGACCCGGGCCACTCGGCCTGCCGTCGAGACCCGGCACGGTCTCGACCTTGTGGCCGGTGTGTTCGACGGTTCCCGCCTCGTGCTGGGCGATGTGTCCTGAATCGGTGCTCAGCACGCTCTGCCAGGGGCGCAGCGCCGCGGCGATGACCGTGCGGTTCACCTGCGTGCCGCCCACCGGGAAACGGACGTCCGCTGGTCCGTGCGCCGGCCGCCCTGGCCTGCTTCCGCTTCCGGAAGAGGGAGAGGACGCTCGTCTCGGTGACCCTCAAACCCCTGTTCGGGGACAGGACGAACGGCGTGGCGGGGAGTGTCGTCGACGCGATCACGATCTTCGCGACGGTCGTCGGGACGGGCCTCGGCATGGGGGCGGTGCAGATCAACGGTCTTCAGCTGCATCTGGTTCGCGACGTTCGGAACCCTCTCCACCGGGGCGCAGATCGGCGGGGCCGACCTGGCCTCCCCGCCGACCGGGAGCGTGCTGTTCGGCACGCTCGCCCAGTCCCCCTCTCGGTCCTCTCCGTGGTGCTCATCATCTCCTCCTTCGTGACCTCGGCCGACTCGGCGACGTTCGTCCTCGGTACGATCTCCGAGGGCGGGGACCTGGACCCGCACAGGAGGACGAAGGTGATCTGGGGCTGCTGTCGGTCCTCGGCGCCGTCCTGCTGATGGTCGGCGGCTGGGATCGTGGGGATCGTGATGACGAGCGGTCGTGAGCAACGGGCGACCCGGGCCCTAGAGCACCGGACGGCAGACGCGGTACGCCGTACCGTCCTCGTCGCGGGCCGTCATCACCCGGATGTCCATGTCGTAGGCGGCGCGCAGGTTCCCGGCGGTGAGCACCTGCTCGCTCGGCCCGCAGGCCAGGAAGCGACCGTTCTTCATGAGCGCCGTCGTCGAGTCGATGAGGAGGGCCTGGTCGGGGGCGTGGGTGATCATGACGACGGCCTTGTCCTGCTCTGCGGCAAGGCGGTGCGCGGTGCGCAGCACGGTCGCCGCATTGCGGTAGTCCAGATGGCTCGTCGGCTCATCCATCATGACCAGCGGTGCCTGCTGAGCCAGTGAACGGGCGATGAGCACCATCTGGCGCTCGCCGCCGGACAGCTCCGTGTAAGTCCCCCGCTCCAGGTGCGGGATGCCGGCATCGGCCAGCGCCTGCCGGCATATCTCGCGGTCCGTCCTCGTCGGCGCGCCGAGCGCACGCAGATGGGGAGCGCGTCCCATGAGGACGACGTCCATGACGCTGAAGGGGAAGGGCGCGTGGTGCTCCTGGAAGACCATGGCGACCCGTCGGGAGATCTCCAGGGGCGACAACCGGGAGACCTCGTCCCCACTCAGCTCGACGCTTCCGGCCGAGTGCCTGACCTGCCCGAGCAGGACGCGCATGAGCGTCGATTTGCCGCAGCCGTTCGCGCCCAGGATGAGCAGGACCTGGCCCGAATCCACCCGGAGGCTGACGTCGCGCAGCACCGGTACGCCCGGTGCGTACGAGAAGGCGAGGTGCTCGGCGCGCAGGACCGGGGCCGTCACTGGGCCCACTCCTGGCGGGTGCGGCGCAGCAGGAGGGCGAAGAATGGGGCGCCGATGAATGCGGTGGGGATCGACAGCGGGAGCGCCGCGGCCGCCGCGGTGCGCGTCAGGTTGTCGATGAGCAGCAGGAAGGCCCCGCCCAGCACCGCCGCGGTCGGTAGCAGCCTGCGATGGTCCGGCCCGACGAGCATGCGCGCCATGTGCGGCATGACAAGGCCGATCCAGCCGATCGCACCGCACTGGGAGACGGCGGTGGCCGTCATCGCCGTGGCGCACAGCACGGCGATCGTCTTGAGGCGGGCGGTGTCCACCCCCAGCGAACGGGCCTCCTCGTCGCCCATCGTGAGCAGGTTGAGACGCCAGCTGAACACCCACAGGACCGCGCCGCCGAGGAGGATGATCGGTGCGGCGAAGGCCAGATTCGCCCAGCGCATCCCGGCCAGCGAGCCCATCAGCCAGAAGGTGATGGCCGGCAGCTCATCCTGCGGGTCGGCGAGGTACTTCATCACCGAGACGCCCGCGTTGAAGACGGACGAGACGACGACGCCCGCCAGGATGAGCATGACATTGGGGACCGTCCCGCGCACCCGGGCCAGCAGATAGGCCGTGCCGACACCGGCCGCGCCGCAGCAGAAGGCCAGCACCTGGACCGCGGGGGAGTAGGGATCTGCGAGTACGATCCCGACCGCCGCGCCGAACGAGGCGGCCGCCGTCACGCCCAGGATGTCGGGCGAGACCAGCGGGTTGCGGAAGACGCCCTGGTAAGTGGCCCCCGAGCACGACAGCGCCGAGCCGACCAGCACCGCCATGAGGATCCGTGGCCAGCGGATGTCCCAGACGACCTGCTCCTCGAGTGGGTCCCAGGTCCGCACGACCGGCGCCACTCTGGCGGCCATGATCCGCAGCGCGTCGCCCGGGGCGACCTGGAAGCGGCCGATGAAGAACGACAGCACGATCGAGGCCGTGAGCACGCCCAGGCAGATCCCCAGGACCGCGCCGAACGGCAGGCGGTTCCGGTGCCGTTCGCCCGAGGACCCCGCCCGCCCGGCCGGAGCGCCCGGCAGGGCGGCGTCAGCGCGTGAAGACATCGGCGACGGTCTGCCCGTCCGAGAGCTTGAACAGGTACGCCAGATCCTGATCGCTCACCTCGAAGCCGAAGTACGAGCCGTAGAAGTCCTTCGTGGCCTGGGCCAGATCGACGTCCTCGAACAGCTCGGGATGGATCGCCTTGGCGAAGAACTGCATCGCGAGGTACTCCTCGGGGCCGTTGTAGGCCCAGGCCATGGCGCCATTGGGCACGACATAGATCCTGTTCCCCTGCACGGCCCGCAACGAGGCGTAGGTGGAATCGCCGCGCAGGTCGTCGGCCATGGCCTGCGAGTCGACGATGAGGATCTGCGGATTCCAGGCGATGAGCTGCTCGGGATCGATCTTCGTCTGGCCGCTCGGGCCGGCGCTCTCACCGCTCGCATCGGCGGCAGCGTTCACGCCGCCGGCCAGGGTGATGAGTTCCTGGCCGATGGCCGAACCGTTGTTGACCTCCAGCGAGCCGCTCGTCTCGGAGACCTGCACGACGGTGGGCCGCTGGTCGTCGGCCAGGCCGGAGGCCCTCTCCTGGATCGAGGAGCGGATCGCGTCGAATTCGTCGGCGTAGTTCCCCGCCCTGGTGGCCTGCTCGCCGCCGATCACCTCACCCAGATAGGCCTGGTTGTCGCGCACCAGGTCGAGATGGTCGTAACCCGAATCCTTGCTGCCGGCCCGCGAGGACACCGCTGCGATGCCGAGGTCCTGCAGCTGGGCCAGTGTGTCCGTCCCGTAACGGGAGGCGTAGATCACCAGGTCGGGCTTCTGGTCGATGAGCTCCTCCATGTTCGTCTGGTTGGAGCTGAAGACCACCGGCAGATCGGCCAGCTGCGGGTACTTCTCCTTGATCCACTCGTTCTTCCCGTAGTTCTCCTCCAGCGCGACGAGCTTGTCGGCCCCGCCCAGCAGCAGCACGGATGTCGTGTACGCCGGAGCCGTGGTGGCGATGCGCGTCGACTCCGTCTTGACGGTGACGTCGCCGATCTCGTCGTGGACGACGCGGGTGCTCGCAGCGGTGCTGGCGGAGGCCGGGACCGTCGTGCCCCCGCCGCTGCAACCGGTCAGCGCCAGGCTGGCGGCCAGCAGGCCCGTCGCGGCCAGCCTGCCTGCACGCCCGATCGAGTGCGTGGATGTCGTCATTGCAGATCCAATCATGTAAAAACGACGCGGATCCACCATCAGGTCCGCATATCGGAAGAACATATCCACATGGCATCCGCATATGCAATTTAAATGACCGGATTCATGGTCGTCTTCCGGTCCCCGCCCCATCCACCGCCGGTTCCTCCGCCGGGCCCCGTCAACCGGGTCGAGGGCGCTCCTCGCAACGGCTTCCGGCCGCGCCGATGCCATCGTGCCCCCGCTGCGCGCCAGGCGGCGGTTGCCGGCTCGGCGCCACCCCGGCCTCCGGCTACGTCAACGACGCGGGGGCTCCGGTCGACGGCGGCTGCACCGCGGTCTGATCATCCTGATCGAACATCGCCGGGCGGCCGCGGCTACAATTCCTCGCACTCGCTGCGGAGGATCGCCCGAGCGCACCGAACCAGTGCCTGCGGAGTCGTCCCCGCAGGTGGGAAGGAAGCCGTATGAAGTTCTTCATCGACACCGCGGACCTCGGCGAGATCAGCGAGGCCGCCAGCTGGGGCTGCCTGGCCGGCGTCACCACGAATCCGAGCCTGTACGCCAGAACGGGGGGCGGCCTGGCTGACTTCGAGGACCACATGGTCAAGATCGCCACGGTCTGCGAGGGCCTGCCGGTATCGGCCGAGTCCACCGCCATGACCACGCAGGAGATGATCGCCGACGGCAGGCGCCTGGCCGCCCTAGCCCCGAACGTCGTCGTCAAGCTGCCGATCGGCAGCCAGTCGCTGGCCGCGACCCATGCACTGGCGGCCGAGGGCGTCAAGGTCAACATGACGCTCATCTTCAGCGCTCCGCAGGCACTGCTCGCCGCCCGCGCCGGAGCCCGCTTCGTCAGCCCCTTCATCGGCCGCATCGACGACATCGGCTACGACGGCATCGCCGGCCTCGAGGACATCGTCCGCGCGGTCCACAACTACGACTACGGCCACGAGGTCGAGATCATCGCCGCCTCGATCCGCAGCCCCCACCACGTCACGCAGGCCGCCCTCATGGGGGCCGACATCGCCACCGTGCCGTTCGGCGCGCTGAAGAACTGCCTCAGTCACCCGCTCACCGAGCAGGGGCTGGCCAGGTTCGAGGCCGACTGGGCGGAAGTCAAGAATGCCTGATGACGGACGCGCCGTGAGCCGGGAGCAGGCGATGAGCGAGCTCGAGAAGCTCGATGCCGGTTTGGACTACCATTTTCTGGACACCGGTGTGGCCGCTCGCAAGGAGAACGCGCTGCGCCTGTGCCAGGAGCTGGAGCAGGTGGACGTCTCGGACTTCGAGGCCCAGGAGGCTGTCGCCAAGCGCCTGCTCGGCTCCACCGGCGAGCACGTCTACCTGCAACCGGGATTCCGCTGCGACAACGGCAAGAACATCCACGTCGGCGAGGCCTTCCTCACGAATTACAATGTGACGATCCTCGACATCATGCCGGTGCGCATCGGCGACCACTGCATGATCGGCCCCGGTACGACGATCTCCACGGTGGGCCACCCGCTGTCCCCCGCCGGCCGCCGCGCCAAGCTGGCCAGGGGCGAGCCTGTCATCATCGGCGATGACGTCTGGGTGGGCGCCAACGCGGCTGTAATGCCGGGCGTCGTGATCGGTTCCAATGTGGTCGTCGCTGCGGGGGCCGTCGTCACCAGGGACGTGCCCGACAACGTCATCGTGGCCGGGGTGCCGGCCCGTGTCGTCCGGGAGATCGACGACGACGTCGACCGCGGCTCCGGCTGATCGTCACGGGCCGTCGCCCGGCCGTTCGTGGACCCGCCGCAGCAGGGCCTCGAGCTCTGGGCGGGTCATGCCGAACAGGTCGGCCACCAGCTGGTCGCAACGGTCGCGGAGCCCGCCGACGGCCGCCATGAGAGCGGTGCCGGTCCGGCGT
This sequence comes from uncultured Propionibacterium sp., assembly GCF_963539965.1. Lineage (NCBI taxonomy): Bacteria > Bacillati > Actinomycetota > Actinomycetes > Propionibacteriales > Propionibacteriaceae > Propionibacterium > uncultured Propionibacterium sp. The sequence continues at coordinate 14,653 of NZ_CAUTOU010000005.1, read as the reverse complement.
GATCGGGACGAGCCCGAGCGGCATGCCCACCCGCGCCTCCGAGCCTCGTGACGGGCTGCCTTGCCCGGCGCGCGGCGCGGTGGCACGCTGACGGCAGGAGGTTTGCCGTGAACGAGCTCGCTCCGGCCGGCGGGGTCGGCCCCGGGCCGACCATCCCCCAATACCGCGACGTCGGCTTCGACCGTCCGGCGGCCCGCTCGCCGTTGCCCTGCCAAGGCATCGCAGACATCCGCGTCGAGGCTCTCGTCGACGGCATCCTCGACGGCGCGGAGCCGGTCAGGTGAGTGGGGCCGGAGAGCGCGTACGGGAGCTCCGCTTCGAACGCGACGGCCTGCGCATCTACGGCGAGCTGCACCAGCCCGCCGCCGGCGGTCCGTTCCCGGTGGTCATCATCAGCCACGACTTCGGCGCCACTGGCATGCGCTACCGGCATTGTGCGCGCTTCCTCGCCGGCAGGGGGGTGGCCTGCTATCTGTACGACTTCTGCGGCGGGAGCCGCCACAGCCGCAGCGACGGCGATCTGCACGACCAGTCGGTGCTCACCCAGACGGCCGATCTCGAGGCGGTGCTCGCGGGGATCCGCACCCAGCCGGCCCTCGACCCGGACGAGCTCTTCCTCGTCGGCGCCAGCCAGGGCGGGTACGTCTCGGGCATCGTCGCGGCCCGGCATCCGCGTTCGGTGCGCGGGCTGGTCATGCTCTACCCGGCCCTGGTCATCCCCGACGACGCCCACGGACGGTACGCGAGCCCGGACGAGGTGCCCGACGAGCCCGAGCTGTTCGGCGTGCCGGTCGGGCGGCGCTACTACGTGGACGCCTGGGGCCTCGACCCCGCCAGGGACCTGGCCGGATACGACGGCGAGGTACTCATCATCCACGGGGACCAGGACGAGGTCGTCCCGATCGCCTACTCCGAACGCGCCGTCGGCTACTACTCGAGGGCCCGCCTGACGAGGGTCCCCGGCGCGGGTCACGGCTTCCACCGCGAGGCGCTCAGGGCGGCCGAGCGGGCCATCCACGATCAGATCGTCAGGACGCTGGGACGCGTCCCCGGCTGACCGCCCGGTACCCGTGGTACGCCGGAGGGGGGCGCACCCGACCGGGTGCGCCCCCCTTCTTCCGGTCTTCCGGCCGGGATCAGCCGACGGCGGCGCGCCCCGCCGGTGCCGACGGGCGCCTGATCGGGGCCGGGGCCGCGCGGATCGTGAGCCCGCTGCCCGGAAAAACGAGTCGAGACGATCGCCGTGCAGTGCGGGAACAGCGGGCGCCCGAGACCGGACAGCGCGACGGTCCGTGTCGGGCCCATGGTGAACGCGGTGCCCGCGATGACCGGCGCGTAGAAGCGCGTGATCCGCCGGGCGGCGTCCTCGCCGAGCGTCGTCAGGGCGGGACCGGAGCACGCGATGACGGCCGGGGATCGGGCCGGCGCGCTCACCCGATGGCGGTGTGCAGACGCACCTGGCGCAGCGTCGCCGTGCCGTCCTCGGTGCCGATCTCGCGGTGCGCCCCGTCGGGCGCCCAGCCGCAGCCGGACAGGAAGGCGCGCAGCCCGTCGGCGGTGGTGGGCACCCACCAGGTGGCGCGCTCGAAACCGTCGGCGGCCATCGTGCCGACGACGGCGTTGAGCAACCGCGAGCCGTGGCCACGCCCGGTGCGCCCGATGACGAACTCGCCGACGATCGCGTCCGTGCGGGCTGCATCGGGGTCCTCGCTCGGGCCGATGGCGGCGAAACCGGTCACCGTCCGGCGGTCCCCGGCCGTCGCGACGAGCACTCGGCAGGCCGCCAGCGGGGGTGCGGCGATCGCGGTCAGCCAGCTGGTGGCCGCCGTTGCCAGGTCCGGAAGTTGAGCGCCCAGGCCGGCCCGCGCCCAGGCCCCCGCCTGAAGCTCGGCGATCCGCTCCGCCTCGTCCGCCATGGCCAGGCGCACGAAACCCGGTTCGGGCGCGCTGCGCTGGTACTCGCTCACGCACCAAAGCCTACGGCCCCGGCACCGGCGGCGCGGCGCGTCGGGTCCGGGCCGCTAGGCTTGTGCCCCGTGGCACACGATGGTTTGAAGACCCCTCCCCGACTGAGGCCCAATACCCTGCGCGTCATCCCGCTCGGGGGCCTCGGCGACGTGGGGCGCAACATGACCTGCTTCGAGCTCGACGGGAGGATCCTCATCATCGACTGCGGCGTGCTCTTCCCGGAGGAGAGCCAGCCCGGGGTCGACCTGATCCTGCCGGGGCTGGACTACCTGGCCGATCGCCTCGACGACGTGGTGGGCCTGGTGCTCACCCACGGCCATGAGGACCACATCGGCGGCGTGCCCTATCTGCTGCGCCAGCGCCGGGACATCCCCGTCTACGGCAGCCGCCTGACCCTGGCCCTCGTCGAGGCCAAGCTGCGCGAGCACCGCCTGCGCGAGTGCGTGCTGCGCACCGTCACGGAGGGCGAGAAGATCGAGCTCGGCGAGTTCGCCATGGAGTTCTTCGCCGTCACCCACTCGATCCCCGACGCCCTGGCCGTGGTCATCCGCACGCCCGCCGGCTCGGTCCTGCACACCGGCGACTTCAAGATGGACCAGTTGCCGCTGGACGGGCGCATCACCGATCTGCGCGGCTTCGCCCGCGCCGGCGAGGAGGGCATCGACCTGCTCCTGGCCGACTCGACGAACGCCGAGGTCAGGGGCTTCACCCCGCTCGAGCGCGACATCCTGCCGAACCTTGAGCGCGTCTTCGCGGAGGCCCGGCGCAAGCTCGTCGTGGCCTGCTTCGCCTCGCACGTCCACCGCGTCCAGGAGGTGCTCGACCTGGCTGCCAGGCACGGCCGCAAGGTCTGCTACATCGGCCGCTCCATGGTGCGCAACATGTCCGTGGCCCGCGACCTGGGCTATCTGCACGTGCCCGGCGACATCCTCATCGAGCCGTCCCAGCTCGCCGACCACCCCGACGACCGGGTCGTGGTGATCTGCACCGGCTCCCAGGGCGAACCGCTGGCCGCCCTGAGCCGCATCGCCAACCGCGACCATCCGGTCATCGGCATCGGCCCCGGGGACACGGTCCTGTTCGCCAGCTCGCTCATCCCGGGCAACGAGAACTCCGTCTACCGCGTCGTCAATGGCCTGACCCGCCTGGGCGCCAGGGTCGTCCACCGCGGCAACGCCTTCGTGCACGTCTCGGGCCACTCGGCCTCCGGCGAGCTGCTTTACCTGTACAACATCGTCAAACCCGGCAACGCGATGCCGGTGCACGGCGAGGAGCGCCATCTGGTCGCCAACGCCGAACTGGCCATCGCCACCGGCGTACCGCGCGATCGGGCCATCGTCGCCCGCGACGGCGATGTCGTCGACCTGCGCGACGGCGCCGCCGGGCTGGTCGGCCGCGTCGACGCCTCGTACATCTTCGTGGACGGCTCGACCGTCGGCGACGTCTCGGAGTCGAGCCTGACGGACCGGCGCATCCTCGGGGAGGAGGGCTTCATCTCGATCGTCGCCGCCGTCGACCTGCGCGAGGGCGAGGTCATCGCCGGGCCCGATGTCTCGGCCCGCGGCTTCCTCGAGGACCCGACGATCTTCGACGACGTCACGAAGAAGATCTCGCAGGCGCTGGCCGGGGCGCTCGACGAGGGCGTGGACGACGAGCACCGCCTCCAGCAGGTGGTCCGCCGCACGGTCGGCCAGTGGGTGTCGAGCACCTATCGGCGCCGCCCGATGATCGTCCCCGTCGTCATCGCGGTCTGAGGCGCGAGGCGCGCCGGTCGGGGATTTGGGGTCGGCGGGCCGGCCGGGATACGCTTTCCAGGTTGCGCCCTGCCGGGCGCTGTTCACTGCTGTCCAAGAAGAGGTCAAGGAGTCGCCATGGCTGCCGTGTGCGAGATCTGCGGCAAGGGTCCCGGCTTCGGGCACAACGTGCCGTGGTCGAAGAAGAAGACGAACCGCCGCTGGAATCCGAACATCCAGCGCGTCCACGCCGTCGTCGACGGCACGCCGAAGCGCATGAACGTCTGCGTTTCCTGCCTGAAGGCCGGCAAGGTCACCCGCTGAGCCGAGCAGGGCCCGTCCACCTGTGTTCGGTGCGCGGATTTCCCGCGCCCGGGGCCGTCCCCGGTCCTAGAGTGGCATGGTCCGCAGAAGGAGGGGCCACATGCCAGCCGAACCCGGTCCGCGACCCGTCGACGCGCCCTCGGAGGCGCTCAGCACCGCTCCCACCGCGGCGGTGGCGAATGAGACGATCACCACCCAGCTCGCCCACCGCACGATCCGCAGATTCTCCGGCGAGCCGCTCGGGGCGGATCTCGTCGAGACCTTGGTCGACGTCGCGCGTCATGCCGCCACGTCGAACTTCCAGCAGCAGTCGACGATCATCCACGTCGTCGCCCCGCGGCTGCGGGCTGAGATGTTCGCCTCGTGCGGTTACCCCGATCCGGAGCGGATCCATGGCGAACTGTTCGTCTTCGTCGTCGATCTGCACCGCAACGCCGTGATCCGCGCCAGGGCCGGCGCGGACCCCGAACCCCTGGAGCGCGTCAGTCTCTTCCTGCAGGGCTGCGAGGACGTCCTCATCGGGGCGCAGAACATGGTGGTGGCCGCCGAGTCGCTGGGGCTCGGCACCCGCTATCTCGGCGCGTTGCTCGGTGACCCGCGCCGCGTCATCAGGGCCCTCGGACTGCCCAGCCGTACCTTCCCCCTGGTGGGCCTGCTCGTCGGCCACCCGGCCGAGCGCCCGCAGTTCAAACCGCGCATGCCACGGGCCCTGAGTTTCGGCACCGACGCCTATCCGGCCGTCGAGGGGCGCCTCGGCGAACTGGCCGAGTTCGACGAGACGGTGCAGGAGTACTACGACCTTCGCGACACGAACCGCCGCGTCGACTCGTTCAGCGACCAGATCGCGACCGTCCTCGGCAAGGGGCCGTGGGCCACCTCGCCCCTGCTCGAGATCCTCCACGAGCAGGGGCTCGCCCTGCACTGAGACACGCCGCAGCCGGCGGGCCCTCCCGCCGGGAATCGTCGGTGGGCCCCACTAGGCTCGGTGCGTGGCTGGAAGAACGAGATCACCGGGACGCGCCCCCCTCACCGGACGGGTCGCGAGCCCGTTCCGCACGCAGGCGTACCGGCGTCTGTCCGAACCGCTGGCGGGGATGCTCGGCCCGAAGACCGCCAGGGCCTTCGGCGCCGTCGGCGTGCACACACTCGACGATCTCATGCACTACACGCCGCGCCACTACCTCCACGGCACCCAGCGCAGCGATCTGCGGGCGCTCCTGCCGGGGGAGCGAGCCGCCGTTCTGGCCGAGGTGGCCTCCACCAGCTCCCAGCCGGTCAAGGGCGATCCCCGCCGCTGGCGCCTCGAGGCGGGGCTCACCGACGGGCACGGCCGGCTCAAGCTCATCTTCTTCGGCAAGAAGCATCTCGTCGAGTACTGGCGCCGTCAGCTCTCGATGGGCTCCAGGGGCATCTTCGTCGGCAAGATCGGCGAATTCCGCGGCGAGCTCCAGATGAACCACCCGGATTTCGTCATGCTCGACGACGACGGGCGCATCGTCGGCGCCGCCGACGAGAAGAAGGCGCAGATGGCCCAGGTCGTCAGCCGCGGCGAGGTCATCGGCATCTATCCGGCGCGCGCCGCCCTGCCGACCTGGCAGATCGCCGAGTGCGTCGCCATGGGGCTCGACGCCCTCGCCGGCATCGACGACCCCCTGCCCGAGCAGATCCGCTCCGGCGAGGAGCTGCCCGGGCTGCTCGAGGCTTTCACGATGGTCCACCAGCCCCGCGACGGGCAGGACGTCGCCTCCGGCATGCGCCGCCTCAAGTTCGACGAGGCCCTCGGCCTGCAGCTCACCATGGCCTACCGTCGCCGCGAGGCCGCCTCGCAGGCCGCGGCCGCCATTGCGGTGCGCCCCGATGGCCTGCTGGCGGCCTTCGACGCCCGCCTGTCCTTCCGGCTCACCGGCGGCCAGCAGGAGGTCAGCGCTGAGATCCTGGCCGACATGGCCTCCGAGCGGCCCATGCAGCGCCTGCTGCAGGGCGAGGTCGGCTCGGGCAAGACGATCGTCGCCCTGCGCGCGATGCTCGCTGTGGTCGACTCCGGCCGTCAGGCCGTCATGCTGGCGCCCACCGAGGTGCTCGCCGCCCAGCACGCCGCCACCATTCGTTCACTCATGGGGGAGCTGGCCGCCGGTGGCACTCTCGGGGCCCCCGAGCATTCCACCGGCGTCGAGCTGCTCACCGGTTCGATGCCTCCCGCCCGCCGCAGGGCGGTCCTCGACGAGATCGCCTCGGGCCGGGCCGGTGTCGTCATCGGCACCCACGCCCTGCTGGGCGAGGGCATCCGCTTCGCCGGGCTGGGCCTCGTCGTCATCGACGAACAGCACCGCTTCGGCGTCGAGCAGCGGGCCAGGCTCACCGCGGGCGGGCGGCTGCGCCCGCACGAGCTCGTGCTGACGGCGACGCCCATCCCGCGCTCGGTCGCCATGACGGTGTTCGGCGACCTCGCGGTCTCCACGCTGCGGGCCCTGCCCGACGGTCGCGCCGATGTGCAGACCACGGCGGTCCTCACCGCCGAGCACCCGAGCTGGATGGTCCGCGTCTGGGCCCGCCTGCGCGAGGAGGTCCGGGCGGGACGACAGGGCTTCGTCGTCTGCCCGCGCATCGGCGGTTCCGATGAGGGCCCCCGCCCCGGCGGTACCGGGGGCGATTCGGAGACCGCCGGGGCCGAGGAGACGTACGCCGGGCTCGCCGCGGGCGAGCTGGCCGGCCTGCGTCTGGGTCTTCTCCACGGGCGCCAGGGCGCCGAGACCAAGTCCGCCACGATGGCGGCCTTCACCCGCGGCGAACTCGACGTGCTCGTGTCCACAACCATCATCGAGGTGGGGCTCGACGTGCCCAATGCCAGCACCATGGTCGTCCTCGACGCCGATCGCCTCGGCGTCAGCCAGCTGCACCAGCTGCGCGGCCGCATCGGCCGCGGCGCCTTCCCCGGCGTCTGCCTGCTCGTCAGCGCCGTCGACCCGCGTACGCCAGCGGCCCAGCGCCTGCGCGACGTGGCCTCCACCCGCGACGGCTTCGCCCTGGCGGAACTCGACCTGGCCCAGCGCCGCGAGGGCGATGTGCTCGGCGCCGAGCAGTCCGGCGGGCGCAGCTCCCTGCGCCTGCTGCGCGTGCTCGACGACGCCGACGTCATCGTGCGGGCCCGCACCGTCGCCGACGCGCTCGCCCGGGTGCCGGCCGGGGAACTGCCCGACGGCCCGGCCGACATGATCCGCCGGGGCCGGCTGCTCAGCGCCGACGAGTGGCTCGAACGCGACTGATCCGGCCCCGTGCACCGGCCCGGCTCCGCGATGCGGGCCGTCCCGCCGGTCCAGGAGTGGGTCGGCGAGACCGCACCGGCGGGCGTCCCGTACCCTGCCCGTGCCTCAGGCCCGAGGCTCGGGGCCGAAGGCGAAGCGACGGGCGGTGATCTGCGAGGGGACCACGCGTACCCAGTTCTTCTTCACGGTGGGCACCCAGGTGCGCAGCGGGGCCTTCGCCACGCGAGCCAGCTCGTCGGCGTCCTCGACCAGCGTGGCGGTGCCGCGCACCAGCACGCTCCAGCCGCCCTCGTCGGCCCAGGAGTCGGCCTCGAAGGCGACGCGAGAGTTGAGAGCGAGCGTCTCGAGCTTGCTCCCGGAGGCGCTGCGGAAGACGATGCTCTCGCCGTCGAGGCAGAAGTTCACCGGGTAGATCTCGGGCGAATCGCCGGAGGTCACCGCGATGCGTCCCACGTCGACGCTGGCGAGGTAGCCCCAGGCGCTCCCCTCGGGGATCTCGGAAACAGGATTCGTAGTGTCAACCATGGGCCCATCTAACCCCAGAAACGTCCAGCGGCGCTTCGGGGAACCAGTCCGCGAATGACCGATCGCTAACCTTGAGCTGTGGGCAGAATCATTGCGGGCAGCGCACGCGGCGCCAGGCTGGCGGCCCTCGGCGGGGGACTGACACGCCCCACCGCCGACAGGGTCCGGGAGGCCCTGTTCAGCGCGCTGGCCGCCTGGAACGGGAGCGCCGACGAGCCCGTCGAGGCCCAGTGCGGGGGCCTCGCCGTGCTCGACGTCTTCGCCGGCTCCGGCGCCATGGGCCTGGAGGCCGCGAGCAGGGGAGCGGGCCCCGTCCATCTGGTGGAGCGCGACCGCAGGGCCGCCGGTGTCATCCGCCGCAACATCTCCTCGACCGGTCTGCACGCCCGGCTGCACGTGCGCGACGCCGCGGCCTTCCTCGCCGGCCCGGCGCCGGTCACCTTCGACGTCATCGTCGCCGATCCGCCCTACGCCCTGCCCAACGACGAGCTGACGGGGCTGCTCCAGGCGGCCGCCGACGGCGGTTTCCTGGCCGGCGACGGCATGCTCGTCGTCGAGCGCTCCGGACGCGACCCCGAACCGGCATGGCCGGACGGATTCGAGCTGAGCGACCGGCGGGGCTACGGTGAGACGGCCCTGTACTTCTGCCGGCCCGTGAGAAGGTGAGCCCGATGTCCGAACCGGTGCGCGCCGTCGTCCCCGGATCCTTCGATCCGATCACCCGAGGCCACCTCGACATCATCGCGCGCGCCCGCGGCGTCTTCAGCCAGGTGGTGGTGGCCGTGGGCCGCAACACCACCAAGAACTACCTGTTCGACCCGGACGAGCGTCTGGCCCTCGTGCGCGCCGCCGTCGCGGACATGCCCGGCGTGGACGTCGAACCCATCGACGCCCTGCTCGTCGACTTCTGCCGCGACCGCGGCGTCTCCGTCGTCGTCAAGGGCGTGCGCTTCGGCTCCGACTTCGACTACGAGCTGCAGATGAGCCAGCTCAACCGCATGCTCTCGGGCATCGAGACCGTGCTCCTGCCGGCCGGTCACGAGTACGGCACCATCTCCAGCTCGATGCTGCGCGAGGTGGCCGCCAACCACGGGGACATCAGCCCCTTCGTGCCACCCACCGTCTACGCGGCCGTCAGGAGGAAGATCGGTTACTGATGGCCGCCCCGCAGCGCGGCCGGGCGGATCGCTTCGGCGAGAACCCCTTCCCGGGATCCTGCCCGGCAAGGCGGTCCGGACCGGCCCGGACCGGTTGGCCCGGGGCCATAGGCTGGCGGGGTGAGTACCCATCTGGACGCCCGTGACCCACTCGTCATCGACACGCACGAGCTGGCGCGCCAGGCCGGTGCGCTGAAGGAGCTCCACGACGTCGTCGAGGCTCCCGCGGACCTGGGCATCGAGGTCATCGGCGTGCCCGAGGGCGCCCCGATGCGGCTCGATCTGAACCTCGAGTCCGTCGTCGAGGGCGTACTGGTCGTCGGCACCGTGCAGGCGCCGCTGGCCGGGGAGTGCTCCCGTTGCCTGGAGCCCGTCACCGACGAAGGCGTCTACCAGATCACCGAGCTCTACAACTACCCCGGCCGCGAGGCCGCCGACGACGAGTTCTTCCTCGAGGACGATCTGCTCGACCTCGAGCCCGCCGTCCGCGCGGCCGTCGTCCTGGAGCTCCCGTTCAGCCCGCTGTGCCGTCCCGACTGCAAGGGCCTGTGCCCCAGGTGCGGCGCCAATCTGAACGAGAACCCCGGGCACGCGCACGAGGACGACATCGACCCGCGGTGGAGCGGGCTCGCCGGATTCGGCGGCGACGGCGGGGATTAGACGCTGGCCGCGTCACGGGGTATATTGGCACGTCGCGTGCCTGTGCCGGGCGTGTCCAAGTGACCATGATCGAGGAGAACTAACGTGGCTGTCCCGAAGCGGAAGATGTCCCGCAGCAATACGCGGTCGCGCCGCTCGCAGTGGAAGGCTGCGCCGGTGACACTGGTGACCTGCCCGAATCCCGCGTGCCGTGCCCAGCACCTGCCCCACACCGCGTGCCCGAGGTGCCACCAGTACGGGACCGGTGGGAACGCCCGGACGGTGGTGGGAAGCCTGAACACCCGTGAGTTCGAGTGAGTCCCCGAATCCATTCATCGCGTTGATCAAGGAGCTCGGCATCCAGTTGGACGCCGAGCTCCTTGAGCTTGCGCTGACGCACCGCTCCTACGCGTACGAGAACGGGCAGATCCCCCACAACGAGCGGTTGGAGTTCCTGGGCGACTCCGTGCTCGGCATCAACGTCACCGATTACTTGTACCGGGCGTTCCCCGACTTCCCCGAGGGTCGTCTGGCCAAGGTCCGTGCCTCCGTGGTGAGTGCGGTGAGCCTCGGCGAGGTGGCGCGCGCCCTGGCCATAGGCCGGTTGATCAAACTCGGCCACGGCGAACTGACGACCGGCGGGCGCGACAAGACCAGCATCCTGGCCGATACGACCGAGGCGCTCATCGGCGCCATATATCTCACCGAACCGGCGGGCGCGGCCCTGTTCGTGCACCACATCTTCGACCCGCTGGTCGACCGGGCCGTACGGACCGGCGCCGGACTCGACTGGAAGACCTCCCTGCAGGAGATGTGCGCCTGGTTGGGCGCCGAGCCCCCCGAGTACGAGATCGAGGAGTTCGGTCCCGATCACGACAAGCACTTCGTCGCCACCGCCGTGGCGGCCGGCCGCCGGTTCAACGCCGGCAAGGGCCACAACAAGAAGCAGGCCGAGCAGCGCGCCGCCGAGTACGCCTTCAAGGCGCTCAAGCGCGATTGCGATCGCCGACGGGCCGGGGCCGACCAGGACTGATGCCCGAGCTACCCGAGGTGGAGATCGTCCGGGCGGGCCTCGAGCCCTTCCTGACCGGCCGCCGCGTCACCCGCGTCGACGTCCTCGACGAGCGCGCGGTGCGCCGCCACGAGGGTGGTGCCGCCGACTTCGCGCAGCGCCTGACCGGCCTCGAGCTGACCCGTCCCGCCCGCCGCGGCAAGTACCTGTGGTTCCCCACCAGCGGGGGCGACGCCATCCTGGCCCACCTCGGCATGAGCGGGCAGTTCCGCATCGACGCGCCCGGCGACCCGTTGGCGCGCAACACCCGCATCCTGCTCGACCTGGACGACGGGTCCCAGGTGCGGTTCATCGATCAGCGCCTCTTCGGAGGGCTCTCGTTCAGCCCGGGCGGTGCACGGCTGCCGGCCGAGATCGCCCATATCGCGCTCGACCCCTTCGACGAGCGCTTCGACGTGCCCGGTGTCGCCCGGGCCATGCAGTCCAAGCGCTCCACCGTGAAACGCGTCCTCCTCGACCAGAGGGTCGTCTCCGGCATCGGCAACATCTACGCGGACGAGTCCCTGTGGCGCGCCCGCTGCCACTGCGGCACTCCGACGCAGCTGCTCAGCACCCGCCGGGCCCGCGCGGTGCTGCGCGCCGCCCGGCGGGTGATGGCCGAGGCCCTGGCCGTCGGCGGCACGAGCTTCGACCAGCTGTACGTCCACGTCAACGGCAGCAGCGGCTACTTCGATCGTGAGCTGGCAGCCTACGGCCGGGCCGGGAAGCCCTGCCCGCGGTGCGGCACGCCGATCGTCCGCGAGGCCTTCATGAATCGTTCGAGTTATCGCTGCCCCCGTTGCCAGCGCCTCCCCAAGAGCCCCGCGTCCGGGGTCGGGGGAGCGTCCGCGGCCGCAGGCGGGGCAACGGGGGAGTAGGTTGATCAACCATGAGCGAGCAGACCAGGGGCGGCCGGTGGGGCCGGCTGCTGAGCCAGTTCGTCCGTTTCGTCGTCGTCGGCGGCTCGGGCGTGGTCGTCAACATGGCCGTCGCCGTCGTCATGAACAAACTGCACGACGGCTCGGCCAATGCCACCCAGATCCTGTTCCCGATTCCCGGCACGGACTTCAACTTCCGCTTCAGCTCACTGGTGTGGGTCGTGTCCTTCCTCGTCGCGAACACCTACAACTACCAGCTCAACCGCAGTTGGACCTTCCGCGGCACCCAGCGCGGCTGGTGGAGGGGCTTCTGGCAGTTCCTGGCGATCGGCGCCATCGCCGCCCTCATCGGCATGGTCCTCAAGGCCCTGATGCTGAGTCCCGGCAATGCCATCACCCTGCACGGCGACTGGTTCGACGCCTGGGCCTGGCGCCACGGCGGCAGCATCCCCGCCCAGCTCGAGGATGCCTGCCATTCGCCCGAGTACGTCGCGCACGCACTGTCGATCCTGGTCACCATGCCGATCAACTTCATCGTCAACAAGCTGTGGACCTTCCGCGGCAGGAAGCCGGACGAGGCGGGCGCCGTCGACCCGCTGAGCCGGGACGAGGTCCAGCGGGAGCGCGTGTGAGCGCGGCCGCCGGCGCGGTGGGCGAGGAGAGCGTGGCGGCATGTACCTGAAGTCGCTCACGCTGAAGGGCTTCAAGTCCTTCGCCTCGGCCACCACCCTCGCCTTCGAACCGGGCATTACGGCCATCGTCGGGCCCAACGGCTCGGGCAAGTCCAATATCGTCGACTCCCTGGCGTGGGTCATGGGCGAGCAGGGCGCCAAGCACCTGCGCGGCGGCAAGATGGACGACGTGATCTTCGCCGGCACCGCCGGCCGCGCCCCGCTCGGCCGCGCCGAGGTCACGCTGACGATCGACAACACCGATGGCGTGCTGCCCATCGATTACACGGAGGTGACGATCTCGCGCACCCTGTTCCGCGCCGGCGGTTCGGAGTACGCGATCAACGGCCAGACGGCCCGCCTGCTCGACGTGCAGGAACTGCTGTCCGATACCGGCATGGGCCGCGAGATGCACGTCATCGTCGGCCAGGGCCAGCTCGACCAGATCCTGCAGGCCACCCCCGAGATGCGCCGCGGGTTCATCGAAGAGGCGGCCGGCGTCCTCAAGCATCGCCGCCGCAGGGAGAAGGCGGTTCGCAAGCTCGACTCCACCGCGGCCAACCTCGACCGTCTGAACGATCTGATCTCCGAGATCCGCCGCCAGCTCAAGCCGCTCGGCCGCCAGGCCGCCGTGGCCCGCAAGGCGGCCGTCGTCCAGGCCGAGCTGCGCGACGCCAGGGCCCGTCTCATGGCGGACGACCTGACCGCCGCCACGCTGGCCCTCGAGTCCGAGATGGCCTCGGCCGCCGCCCGCGAGGAGCAGAAGGCGCGCGCCCAGGAGCGCCTGGACGCCGCACGCCGCGTCCGGGCCCGGGCCGAGGCCGGGGCGGCGGCCGCCCAACCGGCGCTGACGAGGGCCCAGGAGCTGTGGTACGCCGCCTCGACGCTGCGCGAGCGCGTCTCCACCGTGATCTCGGTCAGCGCCGAACGCATGCGCCACCGGACCGATGGCCGGCCCGGCCCGAGCGGCCGCGATCCCGACGAGCTCGAGATCGAGGCCGCGCAGGTCCGCGAGCAGGAGGCCGGGCTGCGCACCGAGATCGAGGCCGCGCAGGCCAGACTCGACGAGACCGGCGCGCAACGCGAGCGCCTCGAGAACGAGCACGCCGCGGCCGAGAGGAAGTACGCGGCCGGGCTGCGCGCCATCGCGGACCGCCGCGAGGGGCTGGCGCGGCTGGGCGGCCGGGTCGGCTCGCTGCGCTCCCGCCTTGAGGCGGGTGGCGAGGAGACCGATCGGCTGACCGCCCGCCGTGACGAGGCGCTCGAGCGCGTCGCCGCGGCGGACCGCCAGTACGTGGCCCTGGAGGCCCGGATCACCGGTCTGGGGCGGGGCGAGTCCGATCTGGACGCCGCCTACGAAGAGGCGAGCGGCGGGGTCGAGGCCGCCCGCGCGCAGGTCGGGCGCTGCGAGGCCGAGCAGGTCAGGATCGACCAGCGGACCGCCGCACTGAGCGCCCGCATCGACGCCCTCGAACTGGGGCTCGAGCGCAAGGACGGCGCCGCCGCGCTCGCCGGCCGCGACGGGCTGGATGTCCTCGGCCCCCTGGCCGAGCTGGTCGCCGTCGAACCCGGTTGGGAGGCCGCCCTGGCCGCCGCTCTGGGCCCCGCCGCCGAGTCGCTGGCCGTCGCCGGCGTGGCCGCCGCCCAGCAGGCCCTGGCCCTGCTGGACGCGGAGGATCTCGGCGCCGCGTCGCTGCTGGTCGCCGGGGCCCCCGGCACCGGGCCGGATCGACCCGCCCCCGGCGGGGGAGCGCGCTACCTCGACGAGCTCATCACCGCCGAGCCCCCGGTGAAGGCCTCCCTGCGCCGGCTGCTGGCCGATGTCGTGGCCGTCGAGGATCTCGCCGCGGCTCGGGCCGTCATCCAGGACCAGCCCCGGCTGCAGGCCGTCACCCGTTCGGGCGAGCGGCTGAGCAGCTGGTTCGCCTCCGGCGGCTCCGGCTCGGGCAAGAGCCTCATCGAGTTGCAGGCGGCCGTCACCGCGGCCCGCGCCGAACTCGAGGACGCCCGTCACGAGGCCGAACGGGTTCGTTTCGCCGCCTCGCGCGCCGACGAGGCGCTGGCCCGGGCCGAGCGGGACGCCGACGAGAAGCTCGCCCGGCTCAACGAGTCCGACGCGTCCATGTCGGCCCTCGCCGAGCAGATCTCCCAGGCCGGCCAGGACGCCCGGAGCGCCCGCGCCGAGGCGGAGCGGCTGGCCGCCACGATCGAGCGGACGGCCGCCGGCCGCGAGGCCGCGCAGCGGGAGCTGGCGGTCCTCGAGGAGCGCCTGGCCCGCGCCACCGACGAGGCCGACCTGACCGAACCCGATCCGGCCGGGCGCGACGAACTGGCCATCGCGGCCCGGCTGGCCCGTCAGGACGAGACGGATGCCCGCCTGGCGCTGCGCACCGCTCAGGAACGCGCCCGCTCCCTGGCCGGGCGGGCCGACTCCCTGGCCCGCG
>NZ_CAUTOU010000004.1:0-66074 GCF_963539965.1 uncultured Propionibacterium sp. | reverse complement strand
TCCACGGCCTTCCGGAAAACGGGGAACCTCAAGGCCGCGGGCAGGGCTGCCCAGGGGCACGGCGGCGGCCGGCGCAGTCGCCCCCGCGGGATCGCCCGATTTCGGCGGCGGCGCCAGCGGCGCGGTCGGGCGTCGTTTACCTTGGAGCTGTGAGCACCATGGCGCCGTGGAGCGTTGATGGCCCCGACATCGTCATCGAGGGCGACAACCTGCCCGTTCTGCGCGCGCTGCCGGACGAGGCCTTCCAGCTGATCTACATCGATCCGCCCTTCAACACCGGGACGGTGCAGAGCCGTCGCGCCGTCACGACGATGGCGGCCGAGAGCGGTTCGAGGCTCGGCTTCCGAGGGCGGAGCTACGAGACGGTGCGCGGCATGGTGCTCGGTTACAACGACGTCTTCGAGGACTACTGGGAGTTCCTGGAGCCCCGCCTGGAGCAGGCCTGGCGGCTGCTGTCGGGCACCGGCACCTTCTACCTGCACCTGGACTACCGCGAGGCGCACTACGCGAAGGTGCTGCTGGACGCGCTGTTCGGGCGCGACCGCTTCCTCAACGAGATCATCTGGGCCTACGACTACGGCGCCCGCACCAGGAGGCGCTGGCCGGCCAAGCACGACACGATCCTCGTCTACGTGAAGGACCCGGGCCGCTACTGGTTCGACTCGTCCGAGGTCGATCGCGAGCCCTACATGGCGCCCTCGCTCGTCACGCCGGAGAAGGCGGCGCGCGGCAAGCTGCCCACCGATGTGTGGTGGCACACGATCGTCTCGCCGACGGGCGGGGAGAAGACCGGCTACCCCACGCAGAAGCCCGAGGGGATCCTGCGGCGCATCGTCGCGGCCAGTTCCAGGCCGGGCGACTGGGTGCTCGACTTCTTCGCCGGCTCCGGAACGACGGGCGCTGCGGCGGCGGCCCTGAGCAGGCGCTTCCTGCTCATTGACGAGAACCCCGAGGCGATCGCCGTGATGCGCACCAGGTTGGGCGACGGCGTCAGCTACGTCCCAGGACGAGCGGAGCCACGCCCACGGGCCCGGTCGGGAGAGCGCCCGGACCACCCCGTCCCCCAGCCGTGAGCACGGCGCCGCTGAGCGGGGCATCCGTACTTGTCCTGGAGCGCGCTCCAGCCCCTAGCCTTCCTGTCATGGACGAACGGTCAGGCGATCCGGCGCCGCAGCCCCATCCGGAAGGCATCCCCATAGGGGAACTGGCGGAGACGACCGGTCTCTCCGTCGACACCCTGCGCTACTACGAGCGGGCCGGGCTCATGCGCGATCCGGTGCCGCGCGACGGAACCGGGCGCCGCGTCTACGGGCCCGCGGACACGCGGTGGGTGGCCTTTCTCGTGAAGCTGCGGCGCTCGGGCATGCCCATCGGGATGATCCGCCGCTACGCCCGGCTCGCCCGGCGGGGCGAGGCGACCGCGCACGACCGCCTGATGCTGCTGCGCGAGCACCGCCACGACGTGCTCGCCCGGCTCGACGGGTTGGGCCAGGACCTCGCCGCCATCGACCACAAGATCGAGCTCTACCAGAAGATGGGGGATGCGTTCATGCTTCACCGCACACGACTGGGCGGCTCCGGCCTCGAGACGGGCGTCATCGGGCTGGGCTGCATGGGTATGTCGGCGTTCTACACGGGTGCCGGGCAGGACGAGGACGAATCGGTGCGAACGATCCGCAGGGCCCTCGATCTCGGCTGCACACTCATCGACACGGCGGAGATCTACGGCCCCTGCACGAACGAGGAGCTCGTCGGACGGGCGCTGCGCGGCGTCCGCGACCAAGCCGTGGTCGCCACGAAGTTCGGCATGCTCAGCAACCCGGCGGATGCGGATGGTGTTCGCCGCTACGACGGAAGCCCCGAGAACATCCGGCTCGCGGTGGAGGGATCGCTGCGCAGACTCGGCACCGACAGGATCGATCTCTACTACCAGCACCGGCCCGACCCCACGGTGCCCATCGAGGAGACCGCGGGCGCGCTCGCCGAGCTCGTGGCGGAGGGCAAGATCCTCGCCTACGGCCTCTCCGAGGCGGACGGGGCCACGATACGCCGTGCTCATGCGGTTCACCCTGTCGCCGCGGTCCAGACCGAGTATTCGCTGTGGTCACGGGATGTGGAGGACGGGGCGCTCCCGGTTCTGCGCGAACTGGGGATCGCCCTGGTCCCCTATTCTCCGCTGGGCCGCGGCTTCCTCACCGGCAGTATCCGCGGCCTCGACCAGCTCGACCCCGACGACTTCCGGCGCGCGAACCCCCGTTTCGCGGATGGCGCTCTGGAGTCCAATCTGCGCATCGTCGAGGCGGTGGAGGCCATGGCCGAGGAGACGGGGGCGACACCGGCCCAGGTGGCGCTCGCATGGCTCCTGGCCAAGGGCGGGGACCGTCGCGACATCGTGCCGATCCCCGGCACCCGCCACCTGCCCCGCATGGAGGAGAATCTCGCGGCCGCCGCCGTCCGCCTCACGGACCGGCAGGTCGCCGAGCTCGACGACCTGCCCAGGCCCCGCGGCGAGCGCTACCCCGACATGAAGCACCTCACCGGCACCGGCCCCGTCGAGGACCGGTGAAGGCTTGCAACCAGGTCGGACGGGAGCGAGGCGCGGACCCGAGCGACCTCCGGGCCCGCCCGCACCGCGGCCCGTCAGATGAGGGCGAGGACGACGAGTGCCACGGAGAGCAGCGGCAGGACGCCCTGTTTGAGCGCGGCTCCGCGCCTGCCGGGCGAGGAGCAGAACAGCACGAGGGCCGCCGCGAGCATGGACGCGGTACCGGCCAGGATGAGCGCGGGACCCGTGGTGCGCGCTCCGCTGACGGTCAGGATGGCGCCGAGCCCGGCGATGATGGACAGGAAGAGGTTGTAAAAGCCCTGATTGAGGGCCATTTCATGAGTCGCCTGCGCCTCTTCCAGGCTTGTGCCGAAGATGGCGCGGGTGCGCTCGCCCGTCCATGACAGTGACTCCATTGCGAAGATGGCGACGTGCAGCAGCGCCGCGAGCGCGGCAAGGACCGAGCCGATGATGAGCATGGATTCCTCTCGTCATGACGTCGCCCTGCCCGGCGACGTTCCCTTTGCGTAACGCAGGGCAGGGCCGGTCCATTCCTCATGCATCGGCACGCATCGGCCGAAAAATGTCGGTGGCGTGCGTGAGCATGGGTGTCATCGGAAGGAGGCCCCGTGCAGGAGAAAAAAGAAGAGAAGCGGAACGTGGCAAGCACGGCGCCGGCAGCACTGGGCACGGCCGCCCGCGTGGTGTGGGCGAAGTCGGGGTACGACCCGGTGAGGGAGCGCTGGCTGCCATTGTGGTTGCACCTGCTCGACGCCGCGGCCGTGGCGGAGCACCTGGCCCGCGCCTGGGTGGCGCCCACGGTGGGGGACTTCGTCGAGCGGGAGCTCACCACCTCCGGCACGGGTCTCTCCCCCACTGACGAGTTCTGCCTCCTGGCGTCCTGGCTCGCCGGCGTGCACGACGTCGGCAAGTGCACGCCGGCGTTCTCCATGCAGGTTCCAGGCCTCGACGACCGGATGCGTGAAGCGGGCCTGCGCCATGAGCCGATCGACCGGGTGGAGCGCCGGAAGGCACCGCACGCCCTGGCCGGGCAGAAGATCCTCGCGTGCTGGCTCCAGGACGCACACGGCTGGGAGCACGGGCCCGCCGAGGCGCTGGCCTCCGTCGTCGGCGCGCACCACGGCATCCCTGCCACCGACGCGGCCCTCACCACGAACTTCATCGGCCACGAGCACCTGCTCGGCGATGAGGCGTGGGCCCGGGCCCAGTACGAGCTGTTGGAGCTGGCCACACTCCGTACCGGCGCAGGACCTCTTCTGGACCGGTGGGCGAGAAGCGCATGGTCGCAACCCTTCCTGGTCGAGCTCTCGGGACTGGTGATCGTCGCGGACTGGATCGCCTCCTGCGAGGACTACTTCCCGCTCCTGCGCCTCGACGAGGATGGACTGGAGTTCCTCCCCGCCGCATCGCACGCCCAGCGCGCCCGGGCCGGCATCGACCGGCTGGAGATCCCCTCGCCGTGGCGGCCCCGGGACGAGGGGAGCGCTCCCGACGATCTCCTCGTCTCACGCTTCGATCTACCATCGGGCTCCCACGCCACGAATGCCCAGCAGCGCACCGTCGAGGCCGCCCGCACCATGGGTCTTCCAGGTCTGCTCATCGTCGGGGAGTCCGCCGGGGGCGGCAAGACCGAGGCGGCGCTCATGGCGGCGGAGATCCTGGCCGCCCGGATGAGCCGGGCCGGGGTGCTCTTCGCGCTGCCCACCCAGGCGACGACGGACGCCATGTTCTCCCGCGAACTCGACTGGCTGGCCCGCATCGAGGGCTCGTACGCCCCTGGCGGCTCCCCCTCCACCTTCGCCGTCAGCCTGCAGCACGGCCGCGCCCGCCTCAATCGGGAGGCCGGCCGCCTGCGCCGCAGAGGCTGGGAGATCCACGACCGGCTTCTCGGCGGCCTGGGCGGCGACGACCCGGAGCAGGCCGGTCTGAAGCCAGCCGACGTCGGCCGCGATGAGGCGCCGGTGAATCACGACGCCGCCGATGCGGACCGCCGCCGCGCGGATCTGGCGATCCTGTCCTGGTTTAACGGCCGGAAGAAGTCGATGCTCTCCGACTTCGTCGTGACCACGGTCGACCACCTGCTCTTCGCCGCGATGTGCTCGCCGCACCTGGCGCTGCGGCACCTGGGTCTGTCGCGCAAGGTCGTCATCGTGGATGAGGTGCACTCCTACTCCACGTACATGAACGTCTACCTCGACCGCGCGCTCACCTGGCTGGCCGCCTACGGGGTCCCCGTCGTGCTGCTGTCGGCCACCCTCTCCGAGGCGCGGTGCGCCGCAATGGTGGACGCCTACCAGCGCGGCCTGCGCCTCGCGGCGGGGCGGAAGATTCCCAGGAATCCGGCACCGGAACCGATCAGCACCCCCTTCCCCTTCCTGGTGACCGCCGATGTTGACAACGTCGAGGTGGCCCCGACACAGGCCACCGGGCAGCGCAGCGAGATTCAGCTACGACGGCTCGGAGAAGACGCGGACCTTCACCTTCCCCTGCTGCTGCGCGATGCCCTGGCTGACGGCGGCTGCGCCCTGGTCGTGCGCAACACGGTCCGCCGCGCCCAGGAGACCTACGAGCAGCTGCGCGAGGCCTTCGGCGATGATGTCAGCCTCAACCACGCGCGCTTCACCATCGCCGACCGGCTGACCAAGGATGCCGAGCTGCTGCACCGCTTCGGCCCTCTCCGAAAGGCGCCGCAGCGCCCGCACCGGGCGATCGTCGTGGCCACGCAGGTGGTCGAGCAGTCCCTCGACGTCGACTTCGACCTCCTCGTCACCGATCTCGCCCCGATCGACCTCGTGCTCCAGCGCATGGGGCGGCTCCACAGACACGAGCGGCCCCGGCCCGACGGGCTGACCACTCCGACGTGCTACGTGGATCGGCTCCCCCGGTCCGACGATCCCAGCCCGAGGATCGAATCCGGCGCCAAGAAGATATACGGCGAACAGGACATGCTGTTCACAGCCGCTGCCCTTAACCGGGTACTGAGCGGAAGGGGCGCTGTCCGGGTTCCCGACGACGTCCACGAGCTCATCGAGGCCGTCTACGCCCCCGACGCACTGGTGCCGTCGTCCTGGCAGGAGGCCGTGGAACGAGCACGGGCCGAGGCGAGCGAACAGGATCAGGGCAAGCGTGACTCCGCGAAGAGCTTTTTACTAGCCGCACCCAAGATGGCGGCCAGGCGCACCTCACTGGTCAACTGGCTGCACACGACCGCCAGCGACGACGAGGAGAGGGGCCGGGCCCAGGTCCGCGATGGCGAGGACTCCCTCGAGGTCATCCTCCTCGACGTGCATCGCGAGGGCGGGCAGACGGAAGTCAGAACCCTGCCGAACGCGCCGGGAGCGCCGGGCGCCATCATCCCGACGGACCGGGTGCCCGACCCCAGGATCGTCCGCGCCATGGCCATGTCGATGGTGCGTCTTCCTCCCCGTTTCACCAATCCACGAACAATCGACAGCGCAATAGGCGCGCTCGGAGAATTTGTCATACCCGAGTGGCAGAATGATCGTGAGTTGAGAGGTCAGCTCTTCCTCCCTCTCGTGGAGGGGCGTGCCGAGCTGATCGGCATCACCTTGGAATACGACTCATCCACCGGGCTCAAGGAGGTCCCTTCCGAATGACGCACACCTTCAATCTGCTCGACGAGCCGTGGATACGAGTGACTCGGCTCGATGGCGCGTCCGACGAGGTCTCACTTCTCACGGTTTTCCGGGAGGCGTCGGGCATCGCCGGCATCCACGGGGAAATCGCCACCCAGGACATGGCGATCCTGCGCCTGTTGCTGGCCATCTGTCACCGCACCATGGGCGGCCCGGAGGACTTGGACGTCTGGGAGGGCTACTGGCGGGAGCCCGAGCGGCTCGGCCGGGATGCCGCCGCCTACTTGGAGCGCTACCGCGACCGCTTCGATCTGCGCGATCCAGAGCGACCGTTCTTCCAAGTAGCGGGAATTCACTCCAAGTCCCAGAAGACCTCAGGGCTGGAGTCCTTGGTCATCGATGTCCCCAACGGGAATCCCTTCTTCACGACTCGCATGGCCGAGGGACTCGAGCGAATCCCCTGGTCAGAAGCAGCGCGTTGGCTCGTCCATGTCCACGCGTTCGACCCATCCGGTATTCGTTCCGGGGCCGTCGGGGATCCGCGGGTCAAAGGCGGCAAGGGTTATCCCATCGGCCCCGGCTGGGCTGGACAGATCGGCGTCGTGACGATCAGAGGGAACAGTCTTGCTGAAACGCTGCTGCTGAATACAGTCGTCACTGAAGACGTGCCGGGTCTTGAAGAAGTCGATCCTGAGACCGATCGCGCCCCTTGGGAACAAGAGCAGAAAGGCCCGGCCGGTTCCGCATCCCTGGTTCCCAGCGGGCCTGTCGCCTGCTACACGTGGCAGACCCGTCGCGTCCTGCTCCATGGCGACGACGGCGGAGTCATCGGTCTCTTCCTCGGGAACGGGGACAAGGCAACGCCGCAGAACCGTTACTCCGTGGAGCCGCTCACGGCTTGGCGTTACTCGGAACCCCAGACGAAGAAGTTCAAGTCCGCTGTCTTCATGCCTCGCAAATTGCCGGCGGACAGGGCGCTCTGGCGCGGGCTGCCCTCCCTGATCTCGCAGCTCAGCCCGTCGGTCAAGGTCAAGGGTGCGGGTGAGGTGACCAGGTACCGTCCACCGGGCGTCATCAGCTTCTATCAGAAGCTCATGCAGCAAGGAATCGTCCTACTCAACGGACTCATCCCGGTGCACGCCATCGGCATTGAGTACGGTCCGCAGGAAGCCGTCGTGACCGAGCTCGTCGCCGACAGCCTCACCCTGCCAGCAGGCCTTCTCGATCCTGACAACACACGTCTTGCCGCACTCGTCCACGAGGCCATGGAGGAAAGCGAGCAGGTGGCCTCGGCCCTGCGCAGTCTCGCGGCGAATCTGGACAGGGCCGCCGGGGGCGATCCGGGCACGACGCAGGCGGCCCGTGAACGCGCCGGCGCTTCCTTCTACCTCGTCATCGATGAGGAGTTCCCGCGCTGGCTTGCCTCGCTCGACGGCGCAGACCCGAACTGTGCCCGTGACGAGTGGCGATTCCGTCTTCGCGGTGAGGCACTCGCCCAGCAGAGGGCCTTGGCGGACACGGTCCCCACCACCGCATTCGCCGGGCGAGGCGAAGGGGCCGGACGCATCGATGTCGGCAAGGCATTGGCCTGGTTCCGGGCCAATCTCAACAAGAACGTTCCCGCCCCAGCATCCGAACAGAGCAGAGAGAAGGTCCACGCATGACCGTCCAGGACAGCACCAGATCATCGGCCGGTGGTGTCACCCCTCCTGATGCAGTGCGCAGGAGATCTCGACGCCTGGGTCCCGCAGGGCTGGCGGTGAACCATCGGATCGGCGGGAGCATGGGCCTCCAGGAACGCATCCTTAGGGACGACTCCCACGCACGGGGTGTCCTCGCCGCCCTGCGTCGAGGAGTTTCCAAGAGCCCGGGTGAGATCCCCGAGATCTGGGAGCTGACCCAGGTGAAGGTTCCCGACCACGCAGATGATGAGCCGACCTGGGAGGAGATCGCCGTCCACACCGCCATGACGCTCTACGCCGTGCACCAGCAATCAAAACCCATACGCATGTTCAAACCTGGTGACGGGCTGGGAAGATCCGCGCGCGCCTTGATCGGCTCACCTGACAATGAGAACCCTTCCGCTCGAGCTCGTTTCAACGCCCTCGTCACCTCTGCGACGATCGCCGAGCTTCAGCACCATCTGCGCACCTTCGTCTCGCTCTTGCGCGCCAAGGAGATCCCCGTGGACCACGCGATGCTCGCAGATGACATTGTCCGGTTCCAGCGCCCCGGTGGCGCCAAGACCGTCCAGCTGCGCTGGGCGCGCCAGTACTACTCAGTACCGCAGGACAGCGCTGCCGCACCAGACAGCAAAAGCACCGACACGTCCACTTCCACCACGAACCCTTCGGAGAACTGACCATGAACACCTACGTCGACATCCATGTCATCCAGAACCTCCCACCGTCCTGCGTCAACCGCGACGACTCCGGCTCCCCCAAGTCGGCCGTCTACGGCGGTGTTCGTCGTCTGCGTGTGTCCAGTCAGTCCTGGAAGCGCGCCACTCGCCTGTACTTCAATGACCACTTGAACAGGAAAGAACTCGGAATCCGCACCAAACGTGTCGTCGAGGTCCTCGCAACTGAGATCGTGGCCCAGGCCCCGGATCTCGCAGAATCAGCGACCGCACTCGCCGAGAATATGTTCAAGGCCGCCAAGATCAAGCTCTCCGTCCCGCGGGGGAAGAAGGAGGCGCCGCAGGAGCCGGGCTATCTTCTGTTCCTCTCCCGCAGTCAGGTGAGCCGTCTGGCCGAGCTCGCGGTGGTCTCAGTTCGCAGCGGGGAGGATCTGGACGCCAGGGCTGCGAAGAAGATCCTCAAGGAGGAGCATGCCATCGACGTGTCACTGTTCGGGCGCATGGTCGCCGATGACACGGATCTCAATGTCGACGCCGCCTGCCAAGTGGCCCATGCGATCTCCACCCACGCCGCCGAGAACGAGTACGACTTCTTCACCGCCGTCGACGACGCGAAGCAGGAGTCCAGGGACGAGGAGGATGCGGGCGCCGGCATGATGGGGACGGTCGAGTTCTCCTCCGCCACCGTCTACCGCTATGCCACCGTCAACATCGACATGCTGCGGGAGAACCTCGGCGACGACGAGGTGGCGCTGCGCGCCTTGGAGGCCTTCCTCAACGGATTCAGTCTGTCCATGCCCACCGGCAAGCAGAACACCTTCGCCAACCGCACCCTTCCGGACACTGTCGTCGTGTGCGTGCGCGAGGACCAGCCGGTCTCCCTCGTCGGGGCCTTCGAGAACCCGGTCGCCGCGGATGCCGCCCGCGGTTATGTGGCCCGTTCGGTGGAAGCTCTCGCGGCGTATGCGACCACCGTCGAGAAGAACTATGGGACTCGCCCCCTGAGGAGTCTCGCTGTGAGTCTGGAGGACTCTGCCGCCGTCGACTCCCTCGGTGAGCGGGTCTCTTTCAACGACCTCGCCGCACAGGTGCGCCAGATAGTTGCGCCGCGCATCTCCGGACAGGAGCAGGCCTGATGACCGCTCTGCTCCTACGGCTCGCGGGGCCGTTGCAGGCATGGGGGGTCAAGTCTCGATTCACCGTCAGAGCCACTGAGCTGGCGCCCACCAAGAGCGGGGTGATCGGCATGCTCGCAGCCGCGGTCGGACGACGCCGCACCGATCCGATCGAAGACCTCCTCACGCTGCGTTTCGGCGTGCGCAAGGATCAACCCGGCACGGTGATCCGCGACTTTCACACCGCGCGCACGCTGGACGGCAGGACTTCGATGCCGCTGTCGGAACGGTACTACCTCGCTGATGCCGTCTTCCTCGCTGGGATCGAAGGCGACCGAGCGCTTCTGGAAGGCATCAACGAGGCAGTCCGGAACCCAGCATTCCCGTTGTATCTGGGACGGCGCTCCTGCCCTCCGGGGCAGCCGATGTCATTGGGATTACGCAAGGCTCCGCTCCTTGATGCTCTACGCAATGAGCCATGGCTGGCCTCGGATTGGTTCCGTCGCGGCCACCCGGAAGCCTTCGACGCAGAGCTCCTCATCGACCAAGAGGTGAGCCCGGAGAAGGAACGCAACAAGGACGTGCATGGCAGTCGTGACGTACCCATCACCTTCGATCCGCGGCGTCGTGACTACGGCTTCCGTGACATCGAGCGACTGATGGTCCCACTAGGGACCCCTGTTTCTGACCATCACGATCCGATGTCGGAGTTGGAGGAGGCGGGCGCATGTTCCTGACGAAGATCGAGCTGGATCCCGGCAGACGACTTGCTCGGAAATATTTGGGCTCTCCCCAAGTGATGCATGCCGTCGTCATGAAAGCAGCCGCCAAAAGCTTGCCCGACGGCCCGCCGAATGAGCAGTCGTCGAACGAAGAAACTGGGCGCATCCTGTGGCGCGTCGATGAGGGGGCTTTCGGCACTACGCTGTACCTACTGTCGTCGGAGACACCAGATGTCAGTCAACTGGTGCTAGAGGCAGCAGCCAGTGGCACTGAAGCTCGCAGCCTCGACTACCGGCCCTTCCTCAACCGTCTTGCAGATGATCAAGTCTGGGCGTTTCGCCTGGCCGCCAATCCGGCCTATGCAGCATCGCGAGGTCCCGGAGCACGGGGGAAGCGGTACGGTCATGTCACAGCCGAGCAGCAAAGAGAATGGCTTCTGTGCAGAAGCGCGAAGAACGGTTTCTCGATACTGGATTCGGACGGGCAGGGCGAGGTTGATCGACCAGGAAAAAGAACAGACACGGCATCAGTCCTTGTGGTCCGCCGGGAACGCCCGCTCTTCACCCGAAGCCGCTCGGATGGAGATGGAAGGGATCGGGTCACGATCAATCGCACCGTCTATGAAGGACTACTGCGCGTCACTGATGCACCAGCTCTTCGACGGATTCTCACCAGCGGCCTCGGGCCTTCCAAAGCCTATGGCTGCGGACTCATGACGCTCGCTCGAACTCGGCGGCCCTGACATGAGCAGGTTTCCCCCCGTACCAGTAACAGTCCTCCCCCGGGTTCAGGACCGGATGACCTTTCTCTATTTGGAGCACTGCGTCGTCCACCGTGAAGACGGTGCATTGACAGCTCGGGACGAAAAAGGCATTGTCCGAGTACCTGCAGCCTCTCTCCTCGCAGTTCTCCTAGGGCCCGGAACATCCATCAGTCACCAAGCAATGAGCCTTCTAGGAGAGTGCGGAACCACGGCGATCTGGGTGGGAGAACACGGCGTGCGCTATTATGCGCACGGGCGCTCCCTCGCATCATCAACGCGTCTTTTGGTTGAACAAGCAGCACGTGTTTCTTCACCGCAGAAACGCCTCCGAGTAGCTAGACAAATGTACTGCATGCGTTTCAAGAACGAGGACGTCAGCGGGCTGACCATGCAGCAGCTACGCGGCCGGGAGGGAGCGCGGATTCGAACTGTTTATCGGGAAAATTCCAAACGGACAGGGGTCTCATGGGGACGACGAGATTATCGTCCTGATGATTTTGAGGCTTCCGATTCCATTAATAAGACGCTATCTGCTGCTCATGCAGCCCTGTACGGAGTCATCCACGCTGTCATCGTCGCGCTGGGATGCTCTCCGGGTCTTGGGTTCGTCCATACTGGACATGAGCGCTCCTTCGTCTATGATATTGCTGATCTATACAAAGCCGAGACCACTATACCTATTGCCTTTGATGTCGTCACAGAAGAAATGGAGGATCTAACAGGAACCACACGCCGCCGTGTTCGCGACAAAGTTTTTGAGCTCAAAATAATCGAGCATGCGGTACACGACATCCACACGCTCCTTGGAGCGGACGAAACAGAGGACTTGGACATCAACGTTGTTTCCCTCTGGGACTACCAGCATCAACAGGTCGCGGGCGGATCGAACTATGAATTTTCCATTGAAGGATTTGAGGATGGCGATCCACCATGGTAATCATCCTTCTTTCAGCCACACCAGCCGCACTACGCGGAGCTTTGACACGCTGGCTACTCGAAATAGACCCCGGTGTGTATGTTGGTCATTTGTCAGCGAGGGTCCGAGAACACCTATGGGAGTTAATACAGAAGCACATCGAAAACGGCAGGGCTTTACTCATCTATTCAACTCGATCGGAACAGCATTTCGCAATTAAATCTTTAGGACATGATCGAATACCGGTTGACCTTGAAGGGTGTCTAGTTATGAGAACACCTTACGACAAAAGAACCGAAGGATCCGCACCTCTTCCTGGTTCGGTCAAGCCCGCAAAAGAAGCTTGGTCCATCGCCGCACGCCGACGACGCTTCCGCAATTCTACGGAACGGGCACTAGGTCAGCAGTGAAGACGTACGCCCTCCTTCAAAGGTATCCCGCCTAGTGAGGAAGGGTAAACCCCGCGCAAGCGGGGATGATCCTTGACCTGGAATGACATTGTTCTTCCTCTCCTTGTAAACCCCGCGCAAGCGGGGATGATCCGAAGCAGGAGTGGGCGCCGGCCGGCTATTTCGTGTAAACCCCGCGCAAGCGGGGATGATCCCCTCCGGCTGGCGCCGAGCCACAGCGACGTGTAGTAAACCCCGCGCAAGCGGGGATGATCCTGGGCAGCATCATAACCTGGGCCACGGCGAAGAGTAAACCCCGCGCAAGCGGGGATGATCCTACGTGCTGAAACATTTTCTGGAGCGGGGCGAGGTAAACCCCGCGCAAGCGGGGATGATCCTTTCCTGCGGATACCGGATCTGGATATCATCAAGTAAACCCCGCGCAAGCGGGGATGATCCGACCCGGGTGTGGGACGAGTGCATGAACCTGCTGTAAACCCCGCGCAAGCGGGGATGATCCGTGCAGGACGCCCGCGTCGGACAGGCGCTCGATGTAAACCCCGCGCAAGCGGGGATGATCCAATTCAGGAATCTCCATAGGATTCTCAGGCGGAGTAAACCCCGCGCAAGCGGGGATGATCCGGAGAGAACGCCGTGCCCCCCCCGGCGGCAGTGTAAACCCCGCGCAAGCGGGGATGATCCCCAGCACAGCCGCTGCCGTCTCCTGACTGCAGAGTAAACCCCGCGCAAGCGGGGATGATCCGAGCGTGTCGCTCAGGAGCTCGGAGATGTACTCGTAAACCCCGCGCAAGCGGGGATGATCCGCAGGAGACCGACAAGCTCGTCTCCGACAAGATGTAAACCCCGCGCAAGCGGGGATGATCCCGTGTCCAGATCGCGCGAGACCGCAGCCTCCACGTAAACCCCGCGCAAGCGGGGATGATCCGTACTCGATGTGGATTTCAGCCTCACGCGGCTCGTAAACCCCGCGCAAGCGGGGATGATCCGGCCCGCGCCGACATCAATACCAGGACGGACGAGTAAACCCCGCGCAAGCGGGGATGATCCCACGTGATAATCCGCCTGAGAATCCTATGGAGAGTAAACCCCGCGCAAGCGGGGATGATCCGCCCACGTGGAGGGGCGATGTGAACGACGCCCACGTAAACCCCGCGCAAGCGGGGATGATCCCAGAATACCAGCGGCACCGGCCGTGACCGCTCGTGTAAACCCCGCGCAAGCGGGGATGATCCTACACCGAGAAGCTTCATCTCCCGATTTTCTCGGTAAACCCCGCGCAAGCGGGGATGATCCCGAATGCATGAACCTGCTCGGAATCAATGCGGCGTAAACCCCGCGCAAGCGGGGATGATCCTTGTGGGAAATTGGTCATGCCAGTGGCGACATCGTAAACCCCGCGCAAGCGGGGATGATCCCGAGGTGAGGCGCTATGTCTGACACGCCGGAGTAGTAAACCCCGCGCAAGCGGGGATGATCCCACTACAGGGCCCCTGAGCGGATGTCAAGCCGGGTAAACCCCGCGCAAGCGGGGATGATCCCCGAACCAGCTCCGGGCCGTCCTCGCCGACCCAGTAAACCCCGCGCAAGCGGGGATGATCCCTCGGTTTCCCCCCGCACCCCCCTTCCGACTCGGGTAAACCCCGCGCAAGCGGGGATGATCCGGCACGTGGGCCGACCGTGGATGCGGCAGGCGGGTAAACCCCGCGCAAGCGGGGATGATCCCTGGGCGTCCAACCACGCCATGATCACGCCGACGTAAACCCCGCGCAAGCGGGGATGATCCGACGCTGTGGCGGAAGGCCCACCCGCGCATCGTGTAAACCCCGCGCAAGCGGGGATGATCCCACACCCCGTCGGTCCACACCCGGGTGTCGACGGTAAACCCCGCGCAAGCGGGGATGATCCGGAGACTGATATGAGGAACGATCGCAAGAACAGGGTAAACCCCGCGCAAGCGGGGATGATCCCACTGTGGTGAAAGCCCCGGAGCTCGACGAGCTGTAAACCCCGCGCAAGCGGGGATGATCCCTTCGACAAACCGCCCTCCTCGAGGAAGGCGCGGTAAACCCCGCGCAAGCGGGGATGATCCCGACGACATCGTCAGCATGTGCCGCGGCTCCGCGTAAACCCCGCGCAAGCGGGGATGATCCTGCGTCGCATCTCCCGGACCTCCTCGGGCGGGAGTAAACCCCGCGCAAGCGGGGATGATCCGCAGAATGAAAGAAGTACCCACAGACTTCGTAAGTAAACCCCGCGCAAGCGGGGATGATCCCAACGCGGCCGAGAACGAAGGGAAGATGCAGCCGTAAACCCCGCGCAAGCGGGGATGATCCCTACCGCCGGTTCCGCGACTGGCTCGCGGCCCGGTAAACCCCGCGCAAGCGGGGATGATCCCGCGTTCATTGGCCGTCGTACTGGGCGACGATAGTAAACCCCGCGCAAGCGGGGATGATCCTTCTTCCCACTGATCAGTAGTGGAAACTGCTCCGTAAACCCCGCGCAAGCGGGGATGATCCCCGGAACGCGGCCATCAACGCCGTCCTGAAAGTGTAAACCCCGCGCAAGCGGGGATGATCCGGCGCACCACCCCTGCGTGGCCATCAGGAAAGCGTAAACCCCGCGCAAGCGGGGATGATCCGGAGTATTTTTCAATGAGCGGGAGAAAGCCGGTGTAAACCCCGCGCAAGCGGGGATGATCCGGCGTGCATTTCGATGAGAGCAGCCACGAATGGGTAAACCCCGCGCAAGCGGGGATGATCCCTTCGACAGGCCGCCCTCCTCGAGGAAAGCACGGTAAACCCCGCGCAAGCGGGGATGATCCTAAACTTCTTCATCACCTGAAGCGGGTATCCGCGTAAACCCCGCGCAAGCGGGGATGATCCCGGCGATTCGGGCCGCGGTTGACTCGCAGGGGGGTAAACCCCGCGCAAGCGGGGATGATCCCCCGGACCTCCTGCTCGAGACGGCGAATGCGGCGTAAACCCCGCGCAAGCGGGGATGATCCCTACGCCGGCTTCGGGGATTGGTGGGGGATAGAGTAAACCCCGCGCAAGCGGGGATGATCCTACAGGCCGGGGGCGTCCGGGTCAAGCGTCATAGTAAACCCCGCGCAAGCGGGGATGATCCTACAGGCCGGGGGCGTCCGGGTCAAGCGTCATAGTAAACCCCGCGCAAGCGGGGATGATCCGATTCACACCGGCATGATCGGATGCCTCTCCAAGTAAACCCCGCGCAAGCGGGGATGATCCGTTAGGCTTCCAAGGAAGCCGGGACCCCACCAAGTAAACCCCGCGCAAGCGGGGATGATCCGGGGGGCACGTCGCTGGTTTTCCGCTGCGCCGGGTAAACCCCGCGCAAGCGGGGATGATCCGGCCCACTCGCCGACCCCCGAAGGGCGGTCGAGGTAAACCCCGCGCAAGCGGGGATGATCCCGCGCACTTCTCCTTCAGTGCGGGTGGCGTACACGTAAACCCCGCGCAAGCGGGGATGATCCTGCGGGCACCGTCGGGGACGCCTACTGCCGGGGGTAAACCCCGCGCAAGCGGGGATGATCCCAGCTCGCCGGTGTAGTTGGGAAGGTCGTAGGTGTAAACCCCGCGCAAGCGGGGATGATCCCGCGGCCTCGCTGAAGTGGGTGTTCAGCCTCGAGTAAACCCCGCGCAAGCGGGGATGATCCGCCTAGTCAGACGCCCCATAACTTAGGGTTGCCGTAAACCCCGCGCAAGCGGGGATGATCCCCAGTCCGTCTCCTGTGCGCACTCGCCGATCAGGTAAACCCCGCGCAAGCGGGGATGATCCACCGAGATCGGAGACGGCGTTGGTGACGGTCGCGTAAACCCCGCGCAAGCGGGGATGATCCTGAAAAAATGAGACTGAGCATCAGCAATCCCCGGTAAACCCCGCGCAAGCGGGGATGATCCGCCGCCCTCGGGCGGCTCGCCCTCACCCCGCACGTAAACCCCGCGCAAGCGGGGATGATCCTCGGTGTCCCCCCCAGGTCGGGCGCGTAGTCGGTAAACCCCGCGCAAGCGGGGATGATCCTGGTGGGCAGGACCCAGCTCATATCCCATGCCTGTAAACCCCGCGCAAGCGGGGATGATCCTTCACGGCAACGACTTTGTTGACGTCCCAGCCGGTAAACCCCGCGCAAGCGGGGATGATCCGGAAAAATCGACGAGACCATTAAGGATGAAGAAGTAAACCCCGCGCAAGCGGGGATGATCCCTGGCAATCCCTCACCACGGAGCCGTAGCCGCCGTAAACCCCGCGCAAGCGGGGATGATCCCGGGCTCGCGGCGTATTGCTGCGATAACGTGCAGTAAACCCCGCGCAAGCGGGGATGATCCCCCCGAAGAGATAACACGAGATCTGAACGACGAGTAAACCCCGCGCAAGCGGGGATGATCCTAGCCAAGTTGAGGGTGGCGTTGCGGGATATCAGGTAAACCCCGCGCAAGCGGGGATGATCCCGTTTTTATGCGTTTCCCCTAGTCACGGGCGCGGTAAACCCCGCGCAAGCGGGGATGATCCTCATCGTTGTCCTCCCTCGCGTATCCGGCGTCTGTAAACCCCGCGCAAGCGGGGATGATCCCGCCATTGTCCCACGAGTAGCCCGTGCGGTAGCGTAAACCCCGCGCAAGCGGGGATGATCCTGGGACTCGCCATCCGTCCACTCGCCATCCGCGGTAAACCCCGCGCAAGCGGGGATGATCCCTCGCACGCATCGATTCCTCGCCCACCATGATGGTAAACCCCGCGCAAGCGGGGATGATCCCGAAACTTCTCCCGGTGTCCAAGAAGCTGGACAGTAAACCCCGCGCAAGCGGGGATGATCCCGGGCTGTACCACAGCCTGAAAATGCAGTACGAGTAAACCCCGCGCAAGCGGGGATGATCCGAGTCTTCTCGAAGAAGCGGACGTCGATGCTCGGTAAACCCCGCGCAAGCGGGGATGATCCTTGGGAGATGCAGTTTTTCAGTGTATTCGCTCGCGTAAACCCCGCGCAAGCGGGGATGATCCCTTCTCCCGATTTCCAGAAAGCTCGACAGGATCGTAAACCCCGCGCAAGCGGGGATGATCCCCCTTCCGGGAACATCCCCGGCATGAATATCAAGTAAACCCCGCGCAAGCGGGGATGATCCCGACATGCTCATCGAGCACTATCTCATGCGCGAGTAAACCCCGCGCAAGCGGGGATGATCCGACGCCGGCGCGGTAGGCCTCATGCAGCCACTGGTAAACCCCGCGCAAGCGGGGATGATCCCCCGCGCATCGACACCGTGTACATCGTCGCCCAGTAAACCCCGCGCAAGCGGGGATGATCCTGCGGGTCGTCGCCAGCCCGAACCTGGCGGACAAGTAAACCCCGCGCAAGCGGGGATGATCCGGCCGCCGCGTCGGGATTCGTCACCGCGTGGAAGTAAACCCCGCGCAAGCGGGATGATTCCCCGTCCTCCGCCGAGGCCATCGCCGCCAGCCGCGAGGACCTCTGCATCAAGGCCGAGCGCACCATGCGCACTCGGTCCGGCCCGCTCGCCCGCGTCTACCAGGACGCTGTCATGCTCCACTACGGCCTCACCGGGCCGCCGGAGGAGCTCCGGCGGACCCGCACCCACTGGGGCGACCCGTCCCGTCCGTCCATCGTGAGCAGGTCCGACGCGGTCATCAAGCAGATCTTTGCGATTGGCTGGCTCTCCGAGAGCCCCATCGTCCTCGAGAAACTCGGCTACACGCAGACCGAGATCACCCGGCTCATGGCCGACAAGAAGCGCGCCGAAGCCGGCGCCACCCTCGACAAGCTGGCCGCCCTCACCCAGCCGCAGCAGCCCCGGTCGGGCGCCGAGGAGACCGGGCCGCAGGAGAGCGGCCAAGGGGGCTGACGACATGAAGGCCCGCTTCGACGCCCTCGGCGCCGCCGGGGTGAGGACGACCGGTGCCGTGCCGGTGATCCTGCGGCTGCCCGAGCGGAAGGCCGCCGGGCTGGAAGAGTCCTGACCCGTGCTCGGCCGACGAGACATCGACCGGTACACGGACGCCATCGACGCGGCCGTCAAGGCCGCCGAACGACAGCTCGCCGGATTCCTCGCCGGCCTCGATCCGTCCCAGCCTGGCGCCATCGAGGCCCTGGCCGCCTACGTCGAGGCCCTGGCACAGCAGTACGGCACGGTCGCCGCCGCCGCGGCCGCCGACTGGTACGAAGAACTACGCGCCGCCGACGGCCTCACCGCCCTCGCCGACGACACCATCGACGGCGCCCGGGTCCAGTCCTCGGCCCGCTACCTGGACACCAGCGGCGACCCCCAGGCGCTCGCGGGCAGGCTCGGCGGCCTGCTCCAGCAGCACATCTTCGGCGCCGGCCGCCAGACCATCGGCGCCAGCATGGACGCCGACCCCGCCGACGTCCGCTACGCCAGGATCCCCCGCGGCCCGAAAACCTGCGCCTTCTGCTCCATGCTCGCCAGCCGCGGCTGGGTGTACCGGTCCAAGGAGACGGCCGCCCAGCGCAAGAAGGGCGGGCGCTACCACGACCGGTGCGACTGCGCCATCGTGCCGTGCTGGGGGCCGCGCACGCCCAGCATCGACGGCTACGACCCGGACGCGCTGTACGAGCAGTACCAGCAGGCCCGCGCCGCCGCGAAGACCACGGACGAGTCCGCGATCCTCGCCGAGATGCGCCGCCAGCACCCCGACCGGTACACCGACGGCGTCCGCCCCAGACGCGGCAGCATCACCGTCCCCGACGGCCTCACCGTCGCACCGCACGAGATGAGCACCGCCGAGCGCCTCGCGAACGCCGGGATGAACATCAGGTTCAGGCCGGTCTCCTACACGCCCGGCGCCAAGAACCCGAACGTCGAGATCGACGGCCCCGACGGCAGCGGCGTGTGGGAGATGAAGAGCCCGACGGGCAGCTCCGAGAAGAGCACCATCGCGAGCCAGTTCAGCCGGGCGAAGAAACAGTCGGACCGCATGGTCATCGACCTGGCCAGATGCGGCCTGGCCGATGACCTCGCCATCGCGCAGATCGAGTGGCGCCTCAAGGGCCAGCACAAGATCCGCAAGATCATCATCATCGACCACAGCAACGCGCTCATACGGCTGCCCAGGTGATACTCTGGCCGCGGAAGGCGGCAGCCAGCCCACTTCGGCGCGCAACGCGTCGCGGGCAGGCCAGCCGTCTTCGTCACGCCCAGGCCAACTCTCCGGCCTCGCGCCACCCATCCATGGCGCGGGTTCCTCTCATGCCCGGCCGCACGGCCGGCACCCAACCATCCGCACGGAAGGACCCGTCATGTCCGATGACACCACCACGCCCGCCGAGCAGCCCGAGCAGCAGGCCCCCGCACCCGAGCCCGACTGGAAGGCCGAGTACGACAAGCTCAAGGCCCACGCCCGCAAGTGGGAGGACCGGGCCAAGGAGAACTACAAGGCCCGCCAACGCCTCGACGAGATCGAGGAGGCCTCCAAGACCGAGACCCAGAAGCAGGCCAACGCGCTCGCCCGGGCCGAGGCCCGCGCGAAGGCCGCCGAGGCCCGCGCCGCCACCCTCGAGGTCGCCGCCGCCAAGGGCATCCCCGCCGACCTCCTCGCTGGCCCCGGAGACGACATCAGCGCCTACGCCGACCGGCTCGCCGCCTGGGCCGCCGAGAAGACGCCCGCCACGGGCGCTCCCGCGGCGAACCGCCGCATTCAGTCGGCCGCGACACCCGAACGCCCGGCGACCCTCACCATCGACGAGCAGATAGCCGCCGCCGAGAAGGCCGACGGCAAGGTCAGAGTAAACTCCGCGCAAGCGGGGATGATCCGGAGCCCCGGTCTCTACCCAGGAGGTCGGCAATCGGTTTAGGTGAGTGTGTAGTTCAGCGGGTTGAAGGCTCGGCGCGGGTGTCTGCCCGAGGCTCTGGTGATAACTAGCGATGGGTTGGAGTGCTCTACGTTTCCGGACACTGATGAAAAGCAGATGTGAAATCCGCACAAACGAGGACGACTCCAGACCACGACTGTCAGGACCAGCGGCGTCGCCGTAGACCCGTCTTTTGGCAGGCGAAGTCCAGCAACATGCCCGAGGCACTCTTCAAATAGCGCACGGTGCGGTCCACGCCGAGCCCGTTGGTGAAGTCATCGACTCGCGAGATCCCGGTGAGTACCTGCGCGGACGGTTCGAGGCCCACCAGTGACCAAGGGCCGCTGGAGATGAAGGTGAAGGCCTCGCCGCAGCCAGGTACACCTGCCACGACCGAAACGGTGTCATGGAAGCCCATCCATTTGCACCTTTACACCGGGGTGGATCCACCGCCCGGACCCGCCATGCGATGCCGACCGCTTCAACCGACCCCTTCTGCGCCGCCGCGACCAGCGGTCAGGCCGGCGCGCACTTGGGCGAACAGTCCGAGAACGTTTCCAGCACAGGCGCACACCACCGGCACCGGGCAGCTGTACCAAGTCATTGGGGAAAGAGGTCATTGGGGAAAGGCGCACCTCGTGGGCCTCGCAGCGCCCGTCAACGATCTCGCCAATGATCACCCGCCCGGAACCGGCTCCAGATCGACGGCGACGAAACGACTTATGACTCAGACCCCCTATCCGGTCGAGGCCGAACTCGACGGAACATGCCATCACGAACACCGCAGGATTCCGTTCCAGCCGGTTCTCGTAGCCAGAGTGTCGACGCTGGGTGGCTGATCCTCATCGCCCGAGCACACGAGCGACCTGGCCGAGAGAAACCGGCAGCCGCAGAGCATTCAATGCGATCCGGCCCCACCGCGATTCAGGGCCGCGCAGCCGTGGCGGGGTCGGCAGCGGCCCCCTCCCCTACCGCCGGGGCAGGACCGCTCCAGCGCCCCGCGATGATGTCGATGAGCAGGCCGACCACCGCGCAGACCAGCGTCGGGACGATCCAGCCGGTCTGGTCGTTCCAGAGGCCGGTCCGGGCGAGCAGATCGCCCGGCGCGCTCCAGCCGACGTCGGCCAGCGCCGAGACCAGTCCGAGGAGACCCGAGCAGACCGCGCCCAGCAGATAGGCGGCGTGCAGATGCCCCGGGGCCGCCACGTCGACGAGCGTCACTGCAACGAGGGTGATGGCGATCGGGTAGAGGAGCAGAGTGACGGGCGAGATGATCATGACGATCGTACTGAGCCCCAGATTCGCCAGCAGGAAGGACACCGCCGTGCTCGCCGCGAGTTCCTTGCCGAAGCCCACCTGGGGCCACTCCATGGAAGAGTAACTCGACCACGCGCTGAGCAGGCCCGTCGAAGTGGTGAGACAGGCCAGTACGACGACCGCCGCGAAGACCACGACACCGACACCGCCCAGCGACAGGTCGGCGGCGCCCCGCAGCAGGGCTGTGCCGTCGCTCGGATCCCCATCGACGCGGGTGCCGAGCATGGCCAGGCCGAGGTAGACGAGGACGAGCAGCGCGGCGGCGATGACGCCAGCTGCCGAGGCGGCCCCGACGATCCTGCGCCGCTCAGCGAATCCCCGGGAGCGCAGCGCATTGAGTACGACGATGCCGAACACCGAGGCGGACAGCACGTCCATCGTGAGATAGCCCTGGGTCAGGCCCGTTGCGAAGGGCCTGACCGCGTATGCGGCGGCGGGCCCGCGCTGCACCGCCGGGATCCTCACGATGACGACGACGCACAGCAGCGCGATGAGCACGAGCAGCGCCGGGGTGAGCCAGTGCCCGATGCGATCGGCCATGCGCGACGGCCTGAGGGCCAGCAGCATGGTGAGGGCGAAGAAGACGGCCGCATGCACGGGCAGCGCCCAGCGGCCCGGATCAACGCCGGCCAGCTCCAGCACGGGGCGGGTGGCCAGCTCGTACGACACCGTGGCCACCCGCGGTACCGCGTAGCAGGGCCCGATGGACAGGTAGACGGCCAGGGGCATCACCGTCCCGAAGCGCGGTCCCACGCGGCGGGCTATGCCGCTGATCCCCTCGCCCGAGGTGGACACGGCGATGATCGTGGTGAGCGGCAGGAGGACGCCGGTGATGAGGAAGCCTACGAGCACGGCGGGCAGGTGCGGCCCGGCCGAAGCCCCGAGCACCGGCGGGAAGATGAGGTTGCCCGCACCGAAGAACAGGGCGAACAGCATGAGCCCGACCGTGAGGATGCGGCTGGTGGATCTGGGCTTGTCTGACAAGACGTTCCCCTCTGACATGTCGATGCGGGCCCGTCAAGGGTAGACGAAACGCACCGCCGAGGGGAAAGCAGCGTCTGAGACGGGTCCGCCCGCCCTCACGAGCCCATCGCCACCGCTCTCAGGAGGCGAACAGCTCCGCGGCCGGAGCCAGGCGAGAACCGATCCCCGGGAGAACGGTGTAGGCGGCCATGAGATTGACCAGTTCGACGGCGTGCTCCGGGCCGAAACCGGCACCCATGGCCCGGCGGTCGACGGTCGTATGGGCGTCTGCGGCAAGGGTCACGGGGATCCCCCGGTAGAGGGCGCCATTGAGCGTCGAACGGATGCAGGCGTCCGACTGGGCGCCGCACAGGACGATCCCGCCCGCCCCGGACCGCGCGAGCAGCTGCTCCAACCCGGTGCCGGCGAAGGCGTCGCCGTAGTTCTTCGCGATGACGGGCTCGTCGGGCATCGGGGCGAGCTCCGGGACGATTTGCCACTGACCGCTGCCAGCGGGCAGCCACTCGTCGTCGTGCCGCACCCAGATGACGGGCGAACCGGTGGCCCTGGCCCGCCCGATCAGGGCGGAGACCGCGGCGATGGTCTCATCGCGCCGCCAGGCCCCGGCCAGCACCCCGACCTGGGGGTCGACCACCAAGAGCGCCGGCCGGTTCCCGGCCCGGCCCGTGCTCCCCGTCCGACTCATGGTGCGCTCCCCGTCTCCCCTCGGCCCCGGGACCGGGCGGCCCGGCCCCCGATGCGCAACCGCCCGCGACATACGGTCCTGCTCAGCGGCTCCTCCTGGCGCGCACGACGATATCACGCACGTGATGGCTGCCGGCTCCCCCGGCGACGCGCCGCTCGCGCGTCCCGTTCCTCTCGACCGTCCAGTCCCCGTCGAGCGCCGCGAGCACCTGCTCGGGCCGGATGAGGCCGTCGGAATGCTCGGGGCGGGCGTGCCGGGGCACTGCGCTGAGGTCGTGGTAGACGAACAGCAGTGTCCCGCCGGGCGCGACGAGGCCCGCGAGGAGGCGCTCCTGGTCCTGACCCGGTGTGCGTTTGAGCGCCGGGTACTGGGCCGAGACGAGCTCGAACGAGCCGGGTTCGAGGCCCGCGTCGAGCAGGCCGGCGTGCAGCCACTCGATGTCCAGCCCGGCCTGTGCCGCCCTGGTCCGCGCCCGCCCCAGGGCGACGGCGGAGACGTCCAGGGCCGTCACCCGCCAGCCGTGCGAGGCCAGCCAGATCGCGTCGGCGCCCTCGCCGCAGCCGACGTCAAGGGCCCGCCCCCGCTCACGATCTGCGACCTCGTCGACGAGCGCGCCGTTGGGGTCCCCGCTCCAGACCCGGTCGGACCGGCTGTAGCGCTCGTCCCACTCCTCGGCGTCGGCAGCATCGGACGGACCCGCGCCGCAGCGGGCGGAATGATCGGGAACCACGGACAGGAGTCTAGCGGGGCGCTGCCCCGCCGAGCCGGATCACCGGGTTCAGCTGTGCTCCCCGCCGGATTCGGACCGGCTCTGCAGGGCCAGATCGACGCGGTCGGCGAGCTCGGGGGCCATGGCGCGCGAGTAGGCGCCGGTGATGTGGTTGTTGTCCATGTAGACGAAGACGTTGCCGACGATCGTGTAGCACTCGCCCTCGATGCAGTACAGGTCGGACGGGTCGATCTCGATGAAACCCGGGATCGAGGTGAACTCCGCAGCCGGATCGAACTCAGCCAGATACTGGCGCTGGCTGAAGGAGCAGCCGCCGGCGACGGCGCCGGACGGGCGCCGGTTGGAGCACTCGTACAGGTCGCTGGCCGAGCGAGGATTGTCCCGGACGCCGATGACGGTGGTGCCCATGGCGGTGAGGTACTCGATGGCGGCCTGGACGCCGGGGCGCTGGATCTCGTCGGAGTTGTCCTGCATCGTCTCGGTGGACTCCAGCATGACGATGTCCGGCGGGTCGTCGGTGAGCAGGTCCAGGACGATCTCGTTGCGCTGTACGCAGGCGGCGCGGTAGGCGTCCCAGATGCCGAAGGCGCACGAGCCGGTGAGGTACTCGGTGACCTGCCAGCCGTGGCGGGAGGCGAGCTCGGCGGCCAGCGGGACGATCGTCTGCTGGGCGTGCGAGTCGCCGACGACGACGACGCGCGGGGAGTCCCCCTCTGCACCGGGCAGCACGGCACAGCTGGTCTTGGTGCCCGAGAGGAGCACGTCCTGACCGGCCGGGCAGGCCTCGGGGAAGGGCGGCACCCAGTCATCGTGCAGGGTGAGCGGGCCGGGGATCGGGGCCGCCGTGTACTCCACGGGGTCCGCGGTGTTCAGCACCAGCGGACCGGGGAAACGCGGATCATCGGAGGCGGAGACGACCGTGGCCCGCTCACCGGCCCGCCGGCTGTTGAGCACCGCCTGCGCGCCGCACAGCGAGGCGAGGCCGAGGGCCAGGCTGGTCGCGACGATGAGGCCCTTCTTGGCGAGGACCCTGCCACCGCGCGGACGGTCCTGGGCCGGACGGTCGACGAACCGGCGCATGAGCCAGGCCAGGGCCAGCGACACCGCGATCGCGCCGAACGCCCGCGGGGTGCTGAGTCTGGTGCGGCCGAGGGCGGCCATCGTCAGGACGAAGACCGGCCAGTGGACGAGGTAGACGCAGTACGACATGTCGCCCAGGGCCACCAGCGGGCGCCACGACAGCAGGTGCTGGGCGGTGCCCGGCACCGGACTCTCCTCGGCCAGCAGGATCGTGCTGGCCGCGAGCATCGGCACGGCCGCCATCGGGCCCGGGTAGCGGCCTATGGGTTCGACGCAGTAGATGACGAGGATGATGAGACCGGCCGTCGACAGGATGCGCGCGAAGTCGCCGCGTGGACGGATCCACTTCGAGGCGGCGGCGATGGCCGAGCCGAGGGCGAACTCCCAGATGCGCGCGCGAGTGTCGAAGTAGACGGAGCGGCCGGCAGGCGCGTCGTTGGTCAGCCAGTGCAGCGATACGGCCGTGATGAGGGCGAATGCCGTAAGGACGGCCGGGCGCGGTTTGACGCGCACGAGTCTGGCCAGTAGGACGCAGAGCGTCATGAGCAGGGGCCAGGCCAGGAATATCTGGCCCTGCATCGACATCGACCACAGGTGCTGCAGCGGCGAGGCGGCGCCGCGGTTGGCGGCGAAGTAGTCGGCGCTGACGACGGCCAGGCGCCAGTTCTGCCAGTAGGTGACCGAGGCGATGCCCTGGGTGATGAGCTCGTTCCACCGGGTGCGCGGCAGAATCACCATGGACACCGCGGTGGCCGCCAGGACGGTGGCCACCAGCGGAGGCAGGAGCCGCTTGAAGGTGTGGGCCCAGCGCTCGACGAAGAACGGCATGCGTCCGGACTCGGTGCGGCGGATGAACGACCCGGTCATGAGATAGGCCGAGATCATGATGAAGGCGTCCACGCCGATCGGCGACCCGATCGTCCAGGCATGGAAGGCGAGCACCTGCATCATGCAGATGGCGCGCAGGCCCTGGATGTCGCGGCGCTGGAATCGACGGCTCGCGCCCTGCACAGGCATCGGCCGCCCACCGAGGACGACGGGACTGCTCACCACCAAAGTGCACCTCTCGATCAGGGCCGGTCCGGCGGCCCGTACGGGCGCACCGTGCAGCGCGTCATGGTGGCGCCGCCTCCGAGTGCCCGATCAACTCTAGCGGACGTTATGTCGCGAATGCGGTCTCCGTGAGAATCCGGACGCACCGCCCGGCGGGCGGTGCCGCCGAGCACCACCGTTCGCGGTGGACTCAGCCCAGGTGCCTGAAGGGACCCTCGCCGGGGCGCCAGCACATCCACCGGCTGTCGGCGACGCGGAGGGTGGCGATCTCGACCGCGATCTCCTCGTATGCCGGATCGATGTGGATCTGGCCCGTCCCGAAGGTGATGCGCAGGCCGTCGCCCATGCGCTCGGATGCGGCGATGACGTCCTGCCCGCCGAGGCGGCGGAAGACATCCGCGTAACCGAGCTCGGACTCGGACCAGGTGCGTTCCGAGGTGACGATCCGCGGGAAGACCTCGATGTTCATGGAGGCCTCATCGAACTGGAGCTGCACGTAGTCGTTGAGGACGAACGAGACCGAGACGAGCCGGTCGCCGATGAGGCTCTCGAGGAGTTCGTCGGGAGTGCGGGGCTTGCGCGGGATGCTCACGGACTTCTGTCTACCAGCGGAGCGCCCCGATCGGCCAGAGGATCCGACATGAGTTCCGGCGGCGGACCCCGGGACGGATGCGCCGTGCGGCGGCCCCTGCATCGTGATCAGCCGTCGGACAGGGCGTGATCGAGTGCTTCGCGGATGCGCCGCTCCTCGCCGCTGCCATTGGTGGGCAGGGACAGCATGCGGACCCCGTACGCCTCCAGGATCTGCTTCTTTGTCCTGTCCCGCTCCTCCTGAACGGCTCTGGCCTCGTGGAAGACGGTACCGTTGACCTCGATGGCGAGCAGCAGCCTCCGGGTCACCTTGTGGAACACGACGAAGTCGACGGCGGAGACTGAACGGACGAATATCCTCTGCCGGGGGTCCAATCGATCCGTGTTCGGCAACAGATCCCTGAGCCGAACCTCCGGCATCGCCTCGAGGAGGGCGTAAGAGGGATCGGTGAGAATGTCGCCCAGAAGCGTCCAGATGATGTTCTCCGACAGGTACCTGCTTTCGCCGTGGATGCGCGCGGCGAAGTCCTCGAGGCGCTCTGAGTACTCCCGGTAGAGCAGGTCGAAGACGGAGACGATGCCGCTGTCCACCACCTGATTCGGGTCCTGGTAGCGGATATAACCGATGAGGGCCTTGATCACGGTGCTCCTGGGCACTTCGTCGTGGTTCGTGACCAGGATGAACCGCTCCTTGGCCCGGGAGACTGCGACGTTGATCAGCCGGGGATCGTCGACGAACCTCAATCCCAGATGCCCGATCCGGGACTCGTCGACCACGGTGCTGAGCACCATCGTCCGCGCGCCCCGCCCCTGGAACTTGTGAACCGTCTCTATCAACCATCGATTTTACTGCGAGTCGGGCCGCGCGCAGAGCGCGTCGCTGAGCCGGTCCGCCTGGATCCGGTACGGCGTCGTAACGCCCAGTTCGAAGTCGCCGTCGGGCCCGCAGCGGCTCGTGTCCCCAACGATCCCGGCACCGACGAGGGCTCCGCCGAGAAGTTCATCGACGACGTCGATCTCCCGCTGGTTGTACGTGCCACGGGCCGATCCCCGCGCCAGAGTGCGCGCGTGGTTGCCGGGTGCGGTCCTGCAGACGGCGAGGGGAGGCGGCCCATCGGCCGGCCCGGCCGTCTTGCAGGCGATGAGCTCGCCGTCGTAGAACATCCGGTTGCAGAATTCGATGATCGGTGCAGCACAGCGGAAATGTTCACGCAGCATGGTCCGCGGCAGCGCCGAACCGTAGAGCTCAGCGACGGAGGACAGGATCGAATGCTTGACGAAGTCGTAGCCGGGGGCAGGAGGATGCGGGCAGGCCCTGGCCAGTGCCGGATCCACGATGTGCCCGAGCTGCTTGAGATCCCCCACGATGACGACGTTGCAGGCCCTGCTCATGGGCCAACGAGGCCGCCAGCAAGTCCGTCTGGGTGGCCTCGTCGATGATGGACCCAGTCCAGGAGGGTGCCCTCCGCCAGGTTCCTCCGGATCGAGTGACAGGTGGTCAGCACGACCGGATACTCGGTCAGGAACTCTCGGGTGCACCTGCTGACCGACCCTTCCTGATCATCGAACAGGAAAGACGCCCCGCCCAGATAGCGCCGACGAAGAGCCCGGTCCAGCACACCGCCGGAGAGTCGCCTGTGATATTCCTCGGCCGCATCCGCGTCTGCGTCGTCCAGCATCCTCTGCAGGCGCCGTTCCTCGCGGCGAAGCTCCTCGATCCTCTGGGAGTAAAACGCGCGCTCGACACGCAGGATCGTCGAGGCGTCACGGGGGTCGAGGTTCCTCAGACGCCCGTACCGGAAGTACCGGCGGGCCCGAGAGACGAGGCCCCTCGCTCCTCCCGGCGGATCGGGGCGGACCGTGGTTTCCGCCAAGTAGTCGAGGATGCGTCCGGAGCCCTTGCGCGGCAGGGGCAGATCGTCCAGGTCGGGAAGATCCTCGCCATCAACCCTGCGCTCGAAGTGGGCTGCCTCCAAAACGTAGGCATCGATGCGATTGCGTACCCGGGCCAGCCCCCGAGTCGTCTCCCAGACCTCGCGCAGGCGCTGCTCGGACTGCTCAATCCGATCGGCCATGTCCGCGGCGGGGTGATGCGGCACGGTTCCGGCGCTCTCCTCGCCCGCGGGCCCGAGGGATGGAGCCGATCGCCGTGCGAGCCACTCCTCGAGCCGCAGGGCCCGGTTGCCCTGGTTCTCGAGGAAATCGGACACGACGTTCCTCTTGCCCACGCGCGCAGCGACGAAACCGTACCCGGCCTCGTCGAGCTTGTCCTTGACGTTCTCGACAGCCGCATTCCCGAAGGAGACGACACCGACCGTCCTGCCGGGGACCAGGAGGATGTTGGCGATGAGATTGAGGATGGTCTCGGTCTTACCGGTCCCGGGCGGCCCGTCGATGACGCTGACCTGGTTGTGCAGGGCTTTCTCCACAGCCTCGCGCTGGTCCTCGTTGCTGCGGAAGGGAAGGATGACGGGGCCGTGGGGGAAGGAGGTGGCGCGGTTGCGCCCCTCCAAGTAGGCGGCCAAGGCGCTGTCCGGATGAATGAAATCCATCCGCTCATGTGCCTTGCGGAGGGGATTCTCCGCGTCCAGTTCCCGGGTGATCCGTCTCCAGTACCGGAGCACGTCGGCGGCGGTCCCTTCGCAGGCAGCCGACTGCACCCATCTCACCTCGCCGGCACGGAGCAAATGGTCCTTGCCCGGGCTCCCCGGGCTGCGGTTGACCCTGACCCGCATGAAGGAGGGATCGCGAACATCGGTGAAGACGGTGAGTCTCCGGGGCAGGTTCCACCGTTCGTCACGAACGACCAGAAGGTCGTCCGATTCAATCCAGCGGGTGCACGATGCCCGCAGGATGCGCGCCTTGGGGTACCGGTACGTATAGGACTTCGCGCTGCCGCTGTAGGTGATCTCTATCCTGTCGCCCTTGAGAACGAAACGGTCAACCCTGTCCGTGTCCGTGCGCTCGGAGAACCGATCGCTTCTGGCGGATTGGACGAGCACCGCGTACTGGTCCGGATCGATCACGGCCCCTCCTCGGGGTTGAAGAGCATGGCACGGAATGATCATCACGCTATCCGTGGAACCGGCCCCCGATCGTCCTTGTCATTCCGCGGACAGGAGTTCACCGACGCTGCGCCGTCCTGCATGACCGAAGCCACGGGGCATCATCGCGCAACCCCGTTTCCTGCGACCGGAACCGGAGAAACAGCAGACCCCCTCGCCGCTGCCGCCGCCCACGTCGAACACCGAGGGCGCCAACCGTGGACTAGAAACCGACCGGCTGCGCGCCGATCTCACGCCTCTCCGACGATCTCGGCGAGACCGCGGCGAGGACCGGGCCTCGGGGCGCGTCCTGCCAGCTCCGCCACAACTCGTACGGTTCGCCCTGCCCGCTGTCCCATGCCCCATTCGTCACTCCCCGGATGCCGGTACCGGCCGCCCCGACGGCCAGGACCGCGCCTCCGCCGACGCCTACGGTCTTGAGCAGCCTGCGCCTGGACATCCGGCGCCGTCCCCGGGTGCTCTCGT
This sequence comes from uncultured Propionibacterium sp., assembly GCF_963539965.1. Lineage (NCBI taxonomy): Bacteria > Bacillati > Actinomycetota > Actinomycetes > Propionibacteriales > Propionibacteriaceae > Propionibacterium > uncultured Propionibacterium sp. Next base: position 35,813 of record NZ_CAUTOU010000004.1, on the reverse strand, counting down.
CCGCACCGGTCCTCTGAATCCGCTGGTCACGATGCCCCTCCTGGTGGGTCGGGCAGTCCGAGCAGGCGCCGTCCGGCGTCGGTAAGCCGCGGCTGCATCACGGTGCGGCCGTAGCGGCGCGGGTCAATCAGCTCGCCGGCGACGACGTCGGCGAGGGGCTGGGCGGTCTCGGCGACCAGCCAGAGCAGGCTGACCAGGTCCCTGACCGTTGCCGGGCGCTCCGGAGGACGCAGCAGGCCCGCGTCGATGACCCGCTCCACGACGCGAACGAACTCGTCACGCCGCGCCGCGTATCTCTGCCGGTAGATGTCGACGAGAACGGGGTCGGCGTGCAGGAGCGGGAACAGGTCGCGTAGGAAGAACGCGTACTGCGGATCAGGCTGCGGCATCTGGGTCACCCGTCGCCACAGCATCCGCAGCGCGTCCGACGGGTCAGCGACCTGCGCAGCGGGGATGCGCATCCGGTCGCTCCAGTCCGCGAACAGGGCGCGTCCGATCCGGGCGGCCCGGCGCCCACCCGATCATCCGGCGTCCGGCTCGCCAGCGGCCGCTACGAGTCCGCCTCGCGTCCACGAGAACGTGCCGGCGGGACGAAAACACCCGCAGCCGCGACGAGTGCGATGACACCGGCCCCCAGCAGGACGTGGAACGCGCTCTGGACGCCCGCCGTCGTGCCCGTCACCAGGTCGCCGGGGCGGTCCGCCTGGGCCGCGTTGACGATCGAGGCCGCCACGGCGGTGCCGATGGCCCCGCCGAGTTGCTGGATGGTGTTGAACGCGGCGTTGCCGTCCGCCTGGAGCTCGTCGGGCAGACAGCGCAGGCCGTTCGTCATGGAGTTCGAGACGGACAGCCCCTGGCAGATCGGGATGAGCATGTAGATGAGCGCCAGGCGCACGCCGGAACCATGGACGCCGAGAGCCGCGAAGAGCACAAGGGCCACGACCTCGATGACGGCGCCGGTGAGAATGGGGCGCACGGCCCCGAGGCGGTCGAGGATCCTGCCGCCGAACGGAGTGAGGATCGCGCCGATGACGCAGCCGGGCAGCAGCAGGCAACCGGCGGCGAAGGACCCCATCGACCTGGCGACCTGGGCGAAGTACGGGATGAGATAACCCAGCGCCAGCACGATGGCCTGGATGAGCACAACGTAGAGGACGCTCAGCGTGAAGGTGCGGTTGGCGAAGACCCGGACGTGCAGCAGAGGCCTGTCGGAGTGCTGGGACAGCCAGAAGAATCCGGCGAGGAGTGCCAGGGCCAGGAGGAACAGCACGAGCACCCGTGGGCTCGCCCACCCGCTCGTCGACGCGGCGTTGGTGGCGACGACGAGCGCGACGAAACCGGCCGCCATGAGCAGGAATTGGGCAGGGCTGAAGGAAACCCTCTTGACGTCGCGGGCCTGGCGGATGGTCAGGACGCCGAGGACCAGGGCGAGTACGAGAAAGGGCAGCAGCACCAGGAAGACCGAACGCCAACCGAAGGCACCGATGAGGAACCCGCCGAGCGAGGGGCCGACGGCCGGGGCGATGGCGGTGATGAGGGTGGCTACGCCCATCATGGTGCCCAGCAGTTCCAGTGGCACCTCCTGCAGCACGATGTTGAACATGAGGGGCAGGGCGATGCCCGTCCCGACGCCCTGCAGGACGCGCCCGACGATGAGGAGAGCGAACTGCGGAGCCGCCGCGCACACGAGCGTCCCGGCGAGGAAGGCGGCCATGGCCGCGATGAAGAGCGCCCGAGCGCGGAATCTGCGGTTGAGGAACGAGGAGATCGGCATGATCGCGGAGAGCACCAGCAGATAGCCGGTGGTGACCCACTGCACGGTGGCCGTGGTCACGCCGAATTCGCCCATGAGGGCGGGGAAGGCGATGTTCATGGCGGTCTCGACGACGACACCGGCGAACGACATGATGCCGACGGCGATGATGGAGATGACCAAGCGCCGGTCGAGGCGCCTCTCGAACTCTGGCACGTTCCCTCTCACTCCCCGGCGCCCTCCCCCGGCCGCGGCGGCGGGCAGCACCGGTCGCCGTCGGCGGATTCGCCAAGGAAATGAGTATCACGAGGGCGTGAGGCGGGACGAGGGCGCCCATCATGGGAAACCCGGGCCGATGCCGATCCGGCGCGGGGCCGGCAGCGATCCGGTGACTGCCCCGGGCCCGTCGCGCCGCCGGCCGTCACCGGGCCATCACCCCTTGCCGAACCGAGCTTCCAGGCGGGACCCGGTCCGCGGGAGGCCGGGGCCATGGCATGCGCACGGACGCGGTACTGGAGGAGGCTTGCGCGTGGATGGCCTCGGACAGGGTCAGGACCATCTCGAACAGCCGCGGCTGGGCTCCAGCTCACCGACGCGGAGAAGCGGGGATACGCCCTCGGCCCCTTGCCGACGGGGCCGTACGACCAGAAATCGTCCGGCTCCCCAACGGCTATCATGGATCATCATTGATGATCTGTGGAGGTGTTCGACGTGTCTGCTCCCGCTGGCTGGTATGACGACGGAAATGGACAACAACGCTGGTGGGACGGCCAAACCTGGACAGAACACGTCTGGGGAGAAGACAGATCCCACCAGGAACCAGGATTTTTTAACAAATTGAGTGCATCAGTAAAGAAAGCAGCGAGCAACAGGGCCGCGGCACGTCAGGCGCTCAAGCAAGAGCAGATCAACCGCAAGCAAAGCGCAGGCGCCCTAGTCACACGAGGGGTTTTCGGAAAATCCATGGTGGAGATCTATGAGGCCGGCTTCGTCCGGGTGCACACCGGTTCGACCAGCATTCCGAAAAACTGCCCCTACGAGAAGCTGATCTCGATCATCTTCTCGTGCCCCAACTCCAAATCTTCCAGCTCGGCCGCTAGCCCCATGGAGACCGCTGCGGCCAAAACCGTCTCATCTTTCATCAAGGGTGGTAAACATCTGATGAGAACGACGGCTGCCGGCTTGGCAGTTTCAGGCGTTGCCCACGTCGTAAAATCAATGTCAGGCAAGTCAACATTGACGATCGCCACTGACAAGGAGATCCATACGCTGACCAACCAAGACGAATCGGAGCTTGGCATCACCATCGTGAGAAGAGAGCACGAGGACATCGGCCGCTCTCTCGAACAGGCAGGTCAATCCGTTCTCAGCGCCAACAGTTCCGGCCTCGCGTCCGGCTCAGCTGAGCCCGTCCTCGCCCTCCCCGGCTCCGAGTCAGCCCAGCCGCTGCCAAAACGAGCGGCACTTGAACCCTCGCCCATAACAGAGCGGATGCACGAACTCGCGAACCTCCATGATGAGGGCATCCTCGATGACGCGGAGTTCGCAGTGGCCAAGGCAAAATTACTGGGAAACCTCTGAAGTCCCGATCAACGACACGGCGCAGGGCCGGTCCCGGTGGACCAGGGGCGCATCCGTACGAGACAAGCGCACGGGGACGGCCTCCGACCGAGCTGATCATGGATGAGAGCTCGGCCAGCGGATCCTGTCATGCCGCTTCCGCTGGTCGGCCTCATGCGCCAGATCCTCGACCAGACATCCGGAAAATCGCACGAGGTCGTTTCCATGGTCGGCAGAACGTCTGTCGCGCCCCCTTTTCCGGGTGGGGCGAGGCGCCCCCACCCGGATCATGCGGAGCGGCGCGGCGAGGAGGGCTCTGAGGAATCGCCGGGCGGTTCCCTCCGGACTGGCGCCATCGGGGAAGGAAGCAATGGATCCGAACACAACTCTTCATCCGGAATGTTCATGGCGGACGCAAGCAAGGTGCCGAGCCGACGGGCGTCCTTCAAACGCTCTCCCTCTTGGGCCCACGCATCGAAGGAGATCCGGATGTTCTCATCCTTGGTGATGACGTCCAGCACCGGTCCCGCAGTCCTGTCGGTGCCGGTGCGCACATAGCGGATGTCGGCAAGAGGGGTCTGCCGCTCGATGACGCCCTGACTGTTGACGGCGCTCTGGGGCGAGAGGAAGAAGCACTCGGGCGTGACGCCGAGATACGCATTGCCGCGGATGAGATGCCCGGTGTCATTCACGTCGGCAAGCGCCAGCAGCCTCGTCCCCTCCGGCAGGACGCACTGCAGGATCCGCAGCAATTCCCTCGGGGCAGTCCCCTCCTTGAACACGGCCAGGGCCGGTTGCGACGGCTCGCCGATCCGGTGAGGACGGTTGCGGAGAACCGCCACCTGCTCGGCCAGTGCCTCGGCCAGTGGTGCGATGTCGCGGCGGCCGGCACCACGGCCGGCACCGAGCTTGAACGACCGCTTGCCGGACAGTGCGGCCACCAGGCGGGCCTGCCGCTCGAGGGCCGCGAGCAGCTCCGCGATGCGCCCCATCGCCTCGTCGTGCTCCTGCTGGGTCGTCTCCACGAGAGAGGCCAGCAACTGCTGATTCTCCGCGGCATGGTCCTCGTCGTGGGCGATGGAGGCGGCCCGCAGCACCTGCGAGCGGACCCAGGAGCCCTCGGCCATGAGAAGCCCATGGGTGTCGGCGACGATCTCCTCACCATGCTCCTGGAGATACTCATTGCGGCTCCTGGCACTCGAGGTCAGGGCCTTGACGTGACCCTTCACATGGTCGTCGAAAACGTGGCGCTCCTTGCGCAGGTCGGCCTCCCTCGTCTTCACGGCATCGTAGATGTGCTGGTTGACGAAGCCCACCAGCTGGGCCTCCTCAACCGCACGGACCGTGGTTTCGTACAGGCCGAGCAGGGTGTCCCAATGATCCCGACGCAGCTCCTTCAGAACCTCCTGGGTGAGTTCGATGTTCTCATCGACTCGGCGGGAGATGGAGGCCAACTGCATTTGCAGGCTCAGGAGAACGGCTGCGGGCCCGAGCGAGGACAGCAGGGCGGCGGCCTGCGTACTGGTCGCCGGGGCCCAGCGTATGACGTGCGAGAAGCCGTGGCCCTCGGTGAGGACGCCCAGGTTCCAGCCCCCTGACTGCACCGGGACCGCGGTCTTGAGCGCCTCCAGCGTCTGGGGCGCGAGCCGGACCAGTCCCTGCACCGGCAGCGCGCCCTGGACGCCTTGGGCCCCGGCACTCACCAGGCCGGCCCCGATCGCGAGCCGGTCGGTCAGTCTCCTCGTCGTCTCGGCGCCCATCATGCTGAAGGGGATCAGTTCCATCCCGGACGGAGGCCTGTCCGCGAAGAGGACGGCCGTGCCGGCTCCGACCTCGACCAGCGCGATTGCCGGATCATCACGGGATGCGGGGTCGGATTGAGCAGATGCGTCGTTCGGCAGGGGCATGCGGATCCTCCTTGATCAGCCAGGGCAGCACACGACAGGGCTCCGACGCCGGCACGACGGCGATCAACAGATCAATGACAGATGTCCTCGGACTCGGCTGAGCCCATCAATCAATCCGGCCCGGAGCCCTGACCGGTCGGGCAGCCACCCCGATGCCCTTGCCGGGACCGGGGAGCTGCTCAGGGTGCAGCGAGGATATCATGCGCGTGCCCGATCCGGCCGGGAAGCCCCGTCCGAGTGCTCGGCCGGATGCGGTTCCGCTGGGCTCGTCCTCGATGTCTTGCAGCCGCGTTCCCGAAGGCGACGTCCGGGGCGGCACGACCACCGTGCGCGTCCGGACCGGCCATGGCTCCTTCCCGGGGTGAGGCGCACCGTGATGATCGGCGCTCATGGTCCTGCAGGGCTCCCCCGCGTAGTCTCCAACTGAGGCTGTCGACAACCCATCCGCCCGCTCTCGAAAGGGGAACCCCGTGAAACTCCTCATCCTCGGCTCGACCGGCCCGACCGGCACTCATGTCCTGCGCCGCGCGCTCGCGGACGGTGACGAGGTGACCGTCCTCGTCCGCAGCCCCGGCAGGCTGGGAGAGCTCGCCGATCGCCTCACCGTCGTCACCGGCGATGCCCGCAGCGCTGACGACCTGACCAGGGCCATGGCGGGCGCCGAGGCCGTCGTCTCCGCACTCGGACGCAACTCGTCGAGGCGTGCCGAGGGCCTGTTCACCGACGCCGCTGCCGCGATCGTCGAATCGTCCGTCAGCACCGGCACGAGACGCCTCGTGTGGCTGTCGTCCTACGGGGTCGGCGAGACGATCGGCACCGCCTCGCTGCTCCAGAAGCTCATGTACCGCACGATTCTGCGCGATCTCTACGCCGACAAGAAGGAGGCCGAGAAGATCCTGCGCGCCGCGGGCCTCGATCTCACGATCGTCTACCCGACCGCTCTCACCAACGACGAGGCGACCGAATCCTACCGCATCGGCGAGAACCTGCCCATGAGGGGGATGGCCAGGATCAGCCGCGCCGATGTCGGGCACTTCCTGCACAAGGCGGCCCACAGCCCCGAGTGGATCGGCAGGGACGCCGTCATCTCCAGCTGATCCGGTCCGGCCGCCCCGACCGGACCGCGATGCCGACCGGTGGCGCGGCCCTGCAGGCCCCGGCGGCAGTGGGCCGGAGGGCCGACGAGCGGGGTCGGGCGGCATGAGCGGCCCAAGGCCAGCGGGCCGAATACTCAGGAGCCGGGGCGGGGGCGATAACCCGGGACCGGCCGAGGGCCATCAATGCACGAGGTGCACCACGCTCACGTAGTCGCTGTGCCCGGTGACCTGTTCGGACACGTCGACGTTGACCACCTTGTCCTCGGGCTTGGGGTCCAGACCGGCAGAACCAGCCGCTCTCACACCGAAGCTCGCCGCGCGGTACAGCTTCGAGAGCACCGGATCATTCGTCGAGTAGTAGTTGTAGACGCGCTGCCGCACGCCCCTCGAGAGCTCTGCGCAATCGCTCGAGGCCGGGAATGCCCCACCGAGCAGATGAGCCACGACGACGGGGCTCGGCTCGCCGGACGCACCGAGCTCCTGCACCGCCGAGGCCATGGCGGCCGCCCCCAAACTGTGTCCGAGCAGGATGAAGCCCGATTCATTGTTGGTTCTCGAGAGGATCTCCGCCAGGGTGACTCCTGCCAGCTTCGCGCGGTTAACCGCGGTATGCCACGGGTTCGTGAGCACACCGGTCGCCCCGGCCATCACGTTCAGGGGCAGCAGCCCGGGAGCAGCCTTGGCCGCATGGGAGGCCAGACGGCGCACGCCCTGGCCGGCGAGTGTCTTCACGCCGGCGCCCGTGACCAGGGCCCCGAAGTTCTTGAGCTCCTTGGCGCCCCAGCGCACGCGGTAAACCGGGTTGCCCGGATATGCCGTGTCGATCAGGCGCCCCCAGGACTCCCAGGACTCGTCGCTCTCGGTCAGGAACCCGGTCGAGTAGACGACGGCGGGGCCATCGCCGTCGCGCACGCACTCGATGCCGAAGGACTTGTCCCCGCCCAGGTACGCCGTTCCAGCCCGGAGCCCGAAGGTGCTCCCGACGCCCCCGCCCGCGATCGCGATGACGAGCTGCCCACCGGCCATGCCGAGGCCGCCCGCTGCGAGCGGGCCACCGCCCAGCAGGGCGAGCCCGTAGCTCGTGGCCGCCGCACCGGAATAACCTCCGACCACGGCACCAACAGCGCCACCGATCGCCGGCGCCGCGGCGTAGGTCAGAGGAAAGGCCGCAGCGGCTGCGGCCAGGACGAGCGAGCTCCTGCGCGTGGCCTTGATCGCGTCGAAGCGCTCGTACTCGAAGAGATCCTCCCAGTACTCGAGATCGTCGATCCTCATGTCCCTCGACTCGAAGGACGGGATCTCGTGACTGTGCTCCGCGCAGACCGGGAAATTGCCATCCAGAACACCACTGGGACCGAACCCGCGGATGGCCATGTTCGGGCATCTGGGAACCGTGCAGCGAGCAGTGATCACTCCGCATTCGGCGCAGACCCAGGCGTCGCGCCATGGGCCGGGCACGGCCATCGCGCGGTGATGGGTGCGGGCCAGGCAGGCGGAGCACCAGCCGTCCCGATCGTGTTCACCATCCTCCTGAAGTCCGTAGCCATGGATGTTCGCCAGCCGGATCAGGGCCTTCTCGGCCTCCTCGGTTTCTCTGCGAAGCCGTTTGAGCTTCTCGTCGAGGGTCTCCGGTTTCGGCTGGAGCAGCTCCCACAGGTTCTCGTCGAAGCCCTCGGGAGCCGGCTCCGCATCAACCGGCTCGGCCTCGTCACCGGCTCCCCCTGCCGCCGCAAGGCGCTGCATCTTCGTGCAGATGACGCAGTCGAGCAGCCTGGCCCGGAAGGAAGGATTCTGAACGAGCCGCTCCGTTCCAGAGAAGATGCTCTCATCGGCGTCGTGCCCAGCGCCAGGCCACCTGACGACGAGCCGTTCACCATTGCGAAGACTGATCGTCCCCTCGGCCCCATCGGCACCATTCGGCGCATACCGAAAACGAGGGGAGGAATCGCCACTTGACATGATTTCACCTGCTTCTCGTCCGATCGCATCAGAGAAGACGCGATTTCGCGAGCATCATATCCGAAAAAAGCGAGAAGCCTCGGAGAACACCGAGGATCCCCTCTTATCAGGATCAGCGGGGCCTCACCGCAGGAGTGCCGCTGGGCCACCGGCCGTGACGTGCACCAGGCCGCCGCAACGCGACAGCTGCGGCGGGCGGCACCAGCACGACGGCCCGAGAAGGCCTTGCCCCTAGGGATACGAGCCCGAAGTGCCTTCCCTTGAGGATCACCCTGAGAACCCTGATCCGCAACATCCACGAGCCGGCCCTCGGCCGGAGGACGGCGATCGGTGCTCCCATCGACCCGCCGCTCCGCGATGACGGGGAATCGGCGTCAGTTCCGCTGGCCTCGAGCACAGCGGGAGGAGCAGCCGTTCCGGTCCCCCGGGTCCCGGTGGACCGGCCGGATGCCCCCTCTCGCCCCTCCCGGGCCCGATCGAGCAGAAACAGCATCCGGCGCGACCATGAGCACCCCTCGGACCACGACCAGCCCGCCCTCACGATCCCCTCAGGAGTCAGAGCTTACGGATCAGGGATGAGTAGGGGTAGCATGATCGCGTCACCACCTCGCAGAAGAGGACACGTCGAACGCCCCCGCAGCCGAGGGACAGCACAGCAGCCGCTCAACGGCGACCGGCACCCCGAACGAACGCCCCCGCAGCCGAGGGACAGCAGCAACGAGCGATCAGCGCCCCAGGAGAGACCATGAAGAAGTTCAAGCGCGTAGCCATCGTCCTTATCGCCTTTGTCCTCGTCGTCGTCCTCAGTGCTATCGGGCTGTCCATCGCCGGACTGCTGCCGGGCAGTGCCGGGAAGATCGACTCGACGACCATCACCAATTCGTTCGAGGACATCGCCGAGCTGGCCACGGAGGAATACAACTTCACCAATGTCGGCAAGTACACGAAGGACCAGCTCAAGATCGGCGGGGTGAGCATCCCCTTCACCGACAGCTCCTTCCTCATCACCTATTCGGGAACCGTGAAGGCCGGTATCGCGGACATCAGCCAGGTCAGCGCCAGCATCAACGACGCCACCAAGACGGTCACCGTCAAGGCGCCGGCCGTGCGCGCGCTCGATTCGTCGATCGACCCGGCGAGCATCAAGACCTACGATCAGTCGTTCGACATCGTCAACAGGATCAAGGTCGACGACGTGGCGTCCTTCCTCGCCTCCGAGGAGTCGAACGCCGAGCAGATCGCCGAGGACCAGGGCCTCCTGGACAAGGCGCGGACCCAGGCCGAGACCCTGCTGAAGACCCACGTGAAGACGGTGACCGACGGCACGCGGGACGAGAGCTACTCGGTCAACGTCAGCTGGGACGACTGACCTGTCGAGTCCGACGGCCCGGTACGGATCGGGCCGGATCCGTACCGGGCCCGTGGCGGGGACCGGGGCCGGTTGCGGTGATCACCGCGCAGCGGACTCCGATGAGGGCGCACCGTCGCGGCCCGCGGGGTCCTCGGAGCTCCCGACGTCCCGGCCTCCCCGGGTGAGAGCGGCCCCACCGGTTGCCCCGGTTCCGCGCAGCGGCTCGAGCAGGCCTGGAGACGAACTCCTCGGCGGTCGCCCGCGACGGGCCAGCACGATGGCGGCGACGAGCAGGCCCGGGACGGGGGCGGCGAGCGTCCCGGAGAGATCAGCACGTCCACGGGGCCGAGCGGGCCCTCGGACGATTCTGATCCCCCCGCGCGACTAGCTCCTATACTGATTCTCTGACGAAGATTCGGCGCCGTTCACCGACCCGGGCCGCGCCTCCACCAACGACGATCGAGGATGCACAGTTCATGAGGATTCACAGCACCAGGACCATCTCAGCCACGGCCCTGGCCACCGCCCTCGCTCTGGGGCTGAGCGCCTGCGGCGGCAGCTCCTCGGGCCCGTCCACGAGCAGCTCATCGGCGGCTTCGTCCGCCGGCTCCGCATCCGCGGCCTCGGGATCCTTCTCGGCGACGATCGACAGCCAGCCCTTCACGATCGAGAAGGCGACCGTGGCCTGCAGCGCCGAGAACGGCTCCAAGACCGTCCACGCCGCGTCGACGACCACCGGCCAGACGTCCACCTTCACCGCGACCCTCGACGATGCAGACAAGGTGAGCATGGTGATGGCTGCCGAATCCGGCACGCAGGTGCTCAACTTCATGGACGCCGCGGGGATCGGCCACGCCGAGGCCACGGTCGACGGATCGACCTACACCATCAAGGGCGAGGCGCCGGCAGAGACCGCGACGGACGCATCGGCCCCGCTCAAGAGCTTCGAGGCCACGATCACCTGCTCGTCCTGAGCGCACGCCCAGCGTGTCCGGCCCGACTCATGACGACGGGCGGCCCGCCGGGTCCGATGAGGCGCACTGGAACGGATGAGTCGGCCTGGGGAGGGCCGGGGAATCCGGGGAATGGAGCAGGACGATGACTGATGCGGCGCCCCGAGACGCGGTCGAGGAGCTTCTCGCGCTGCTCCGCTCGGGCTACGAGGTGGAGTGGAGAGGCGGAGAAGTCGTCAACGGCTGTGCGAACGCACCGTGGCCGGACTACCACCCGGCAGTCCGGGACGGTCTCGCAGCGGCGGGACGGCTCCTGACCTCGCTCGACGCCCCGGCGCCCACCGCACGGGCCGGTGCGGGCGACTACCGGGAGGGCTTCAGGCGATTCGGGCACAAGCCGATGACGGAACTCGATCGGGAGGAGGCGGCCACGGCCCTCACCTTCGTCGTGCGCACCGAGCGTTTCGTCGACGGCACGATCGCCTCCTGGATCGAGGACGGACGCCTCGAACGACTCCTGGCCAGGGCCCTGCGCCTTGCCGACGGGGCCCGGGCGCCCGGCGCCCCCCCGGTCGACGCGGCGCAGTAGCGATCCCGACGCGTGAGACGGGATCGGGCACCGGTCGCCGAATGGTGGGAGGAGCATCCCGGCACCCCTGGGCCCGCGCCTCAGGCCGCGTGCCGGCAGGTCGGGCAGGTGCAGTCGTCACAGGTGCAGTGGACGCAGGAGTCGTCGCAGTGCTCGCACGTGCAGGTGTTGTGATTGCAGTCCGGGCAGGTGCAGTCGGGGCACTCGCAGATGGCGCAGGTGTCCTGGCAGTGTTCGCACGTGCATGTCATGCACTCGTCGTAGTGGCCGTCGTGCTCGTGGTGGGCGTGCCCGTTGTGGATGTAGTCGACGTGCCCGTTGTGGATGACGGCCTCGTGGCCGCACCGGGGCCATGGGTGTGAGCGTGCTTCTCGGCCTGGACGTGTTCAGCGGTGACAGTCATGATCGTGCTCCTCCATGTGTTCGTAGGCATCGATGAAAATGTGGGCGACATGGTCATCGACGAGCGAATAGATGTTGCTGCGTCCGTCCCGTGCCGCTCGGACGAGGTGCGCATCGCGCAGGAGCCGCAGATGGTGCGGCACCAGGGGCTGCGGCGAGCCCAGCCATGCCACGAGTTCGCTGACATCGCAAGGGCCCGTCGTCAACCGATGCACGATACTGGCCCTGATCGGATCCGCCAGCGCCGCGAACAATGTGACGACGGGTTCGCCAGCGGTGAGCGGCACTGGGTGATCCGTGTACAAAACTATATATAAAAAATATTGCATGAGAAGAGAGGCGAGACTGCCCACGGGCGGACGGGACGCGGGAGCCCTCGCACGGTCCACCGGCGGCGCCGGGCATCCGACCCCACCCCCAGTCGCCACCGGCCGAGCCGCTCTTCAACACCACCGAGTCTAGCCAACCGGCTGCTCGCCCGGGCGTGCTCGGCGCCAGCGACCGCGTCAAAACGCATGAGCAGGCCTCCAGCTTTCGAAGCACGGGAGGAGCTACCACGAGCAGCAGGAATCGCCCTTACCATGCAGAACCTTGCAGGATCTACGCTGTCGCGTGTGTGGGGGTAGATGTCACCTTGATCGCCGACTGACCCAAATCACTGGATCAAGCCTCCTATGAACAAGTCATCGCTGCGATAGATGTGCTCCGCTATCGTGGATCTCCACGACGCCCGCCCGTCGGCACCATCACTGCCGCACGACGCCACAACATGAAGGAACTTCGCTCCGGATCGGCGGGCCGATCCGGGATCCGCATCCTTTTCGCCTTTGATCTTGCGCGCATGGAGATTCTGCTGACCGCAGGCGATAAGGCCGGCAGCTGGACTCAGCGAGACAAGAAGAATATTCTTCACTTATCGATGATTCATTCGACGAACACATCCGCACATTGAGGAGGAGGTGGCCAACAGGATGATGATTGATGATGACAGCCTCACCGAACTCTCTGCGAACCGCGAACGCATTAAGGCGCACAAAACCAGGATGCTCGTAGGGGTTCGCGCCCATCGGCTTCAGGAGGTTGCGAAGATTCCGGACTGACGCAGGAACAGGTGGCTGAACGCATCGGCTTCGGGCAGCGTCAAGTCTCCAAGATCGAGCACGACGATACCGCAGACCGGAAACCGGCGAACAGGCCTAACCTGAACAAAACCGCAGAGCGCGCGGGAAGACAGGCAAATACCGCAGGGTTATGACTGACATGAAATGAAACCGTATCTTTCACGAATTCAGCCCGTCGTCTCGGATGTATGGCTGGCATGAGGTAAAATCGTGTTTTAATGGGTTTGGTGTGTCCTTTTTGGACATGGTCGGGGTATGCGGATCGGGGTCGCCCTGGAAGAGACCGCCGTCCTGCCCCGGTGGAAGAAGCGTTCTGCTGTCTCTGTGTGCTCGTGCGGATGAGGGCCGGAGCCGTTCTGCGCGCTTCTCGTGGTGTCGGTGCGGGCGTCATCGCTGACGTGGTCGAGCGCAGTGAGAAGACCGTTCGGGAGCGGCCGGCCGACTGGCGGGCCACCAGGATGTGCCAGGTGCCGGCCGGTCATGCGGGGGTCAGAACGCGGGCGGAGCCCCGCCCGTGCTCGGAAGGAAGAACTCAGGAGTGTTCTCGCCCGGCCGCCTTCCCCGGGCCGGTGCCGACGCCGGGCCCCGAGCCGCCGGGCCCGTTCGGCGAACGCCGTGACGAGGCGGGCGTCGCCAGGCGCATGGCCGAGGCGGAGAACCCGGGTCGAGGACCCGGTGGAGGCCGGCCGGGGGGTGTACGCCATCGACGGGGCCCGTCTCGGGCACGGGCCGGGATCCGAAGGATGCGGCTCCCCGGAGGACAGCGCACCAGACTGCACGCGGACCGGCGGAAGGCGTCCCGGTCGTTCCTCGGCGCCCTCCCGCTGACCGGCAGAACGATGAGGCCTCACCCGATCGAGGGGAGCCGGAACACCGAGCAGAAAATCCTCGCACTGGACCGGCCCCACCGCGGAACCCACACCGAGAAGATCGCTGTCGTGCTGGACAATGCCCGGTCCCACCGCGCGAAAGCGTTGACCGGCCTCTACCAGCCGGGCCAGCTGCTGGAGCGCATCACGTCCTAAATATCTGAAGAACAGGAAACGACGGAAAAGTTCTCTGATTACATAAGCATCACACAACCCCTCGTCTCTTTCATACCAAACATGGAAGGAACCATCGGCGCTGCTTCAGAAACGTTGTTCAAGAATCGTCTTGATCCCTCCTCGGAGCATGTACAGCGACACCAGCACAGAGCCGATGGTGTCGAGATAGGATGAAGTTTTGGAATTGGGGAACATCAGTATCGCGGCAAGCGTGACGGTCACGCACACATCAACGCCTGATTTTGCCTCGTACAGCCTGGCCTGCACACCCAATATGGAATTGCCCTGCTTCTTGTGAAGAAAAGTGTATCGACGCCAGAAGAAGATATTGGTGGCAGCACCGAGGAACGCGATCACGAGTGCAGGGACGACATTCCCCTTGTCCGCCCTGTCTGACAAGAGGGTCAGGAGGATCATGCTCAGCCCACTCACGCACATGATCACGCCGACGAATCCGTTTCCTTTTCGTTCCAGCGCACGTTTCTGACTCTCGTCCATCTTCCGTTTGTTCGTCACCGTGTACACGGCAAAGGCGACGATGAGCGCCAAGAATTCTGCCGTTCTTCTGGTGAAGTCGGAAAGCTGTGTGGAGCTGTGCCCAACTGTGAGGCCCAGTCCCAGAACCAGTGGTCCGGGAGAGCTCAGCAGCATTGAGGTCAAGAGCGTTCGATATCCACTTTTCTTGTCTTTATCCATAAGTTTATCCGAATCAGTATGCAAGATCAATATAAAAACTACTGGATCAACGAGCATGCCGTACACAAAATTGTCATGGCTGCCGCCGGACAGAAAAGAGTGTCCAAGCCATTGTGAGTCATCAATTCAACTACCGTGGTGACCACCGCTGTCAAAATGGATATCAAAAGAGCCTGCCATGGAGAAAAGGTGTCGTTCCATGAGAGGATCACGAAAACGCTTGCCCAGGATAGGCCGAGCATAGCGAATGTACCTTCCAAGGACTTGTTTTGTGCTTTCCCGATCTTTATTTTCCCGTATCGTTTCCCGATCAGTGCGGCAGCCGCGTCTCCTGGCCCCCAGGCAAAAATGCTGGCAAGGGCGAGGTTTCTGTCCCCAAACCAGCCCCAGCAAACGCCTGCTATCAGCATGAACATGAGGCAAGAAGCACCCAGGCTTTTATGCAGCTCTCCAGCACTTCTTTCGGAAGATACCTCTGAAAGAGAAGAGGTGGCAGGCCACTTTCTCATCAGGAGAAGGACTGGATGTGCCACGACGGCAAACAACGCCATCGTGATCTCTGCGATCCTCCAATCGGCGAAAGCATAAAGCCAAACCGTCAAAACGATAATTGTGGAGAAATGTAGAAATTTCCTGGACAATTCTGGAGATATTGGAACTGCCTTGCGGATGATAAGTATAGACAAGAAGCACAGAGAATATGCGCCAATGATGCAGAACAGACCCTGCAGTCCTGTTTTCATGGAAGCTGTGGTTGCCATATTCACGACTTCTTGTTTAAGGCGGTCGGGTTGATTGTTTTTGGTAATTGGGTTCAGTCTTCTCTGTTCGATTGGAGTGATATGGGTTTTCCGGGTGGCGGTGAACGTCTGGTCCGGGCTGCCTGGTCGTGTTGCCTCCGGTCGGTGCGGGTTCCGTCCGGTGCGGGGTGGCCGGTCGCCCGGCGGGGGTCGTTCCGTGGGGCGTTTCCCGGTTCGGCCCCAGGGGTGTCACGCCCCCAGGGTTCGGGTGGGCCCTGGCCGGGTGGACCCTTGCGGTTCACGGGCATCCATCCCCGGGGTGCCGGCCGGCAGGGGCCGGCCGCGGGCCTCCGCGTACCCCGGACCGGGAGGCACCGGGGCCCGCGGCCGGGGCGGGGACACCCGTGACACCCCGGACCGGCGGACGACCCCTGCCGGCCATGAGCGGGGCCCGCCCGACAGCCCCCGCGGCCCGGGGCCGCGGTACGGGCCCTCCTCCGGGGCCGGCCGGACAGTCACGCCGTCCACGGCCATGATCTTCCGGACGATCTGCGCGCTGGCCCTTGATCCCGTGGCGGTACGGGCCCGGCCCGGATACGGCCGATGGCCGCAGAATCCGGCCCGGACCACCGAACAGCCCCCGAGAACAACCCACCCGGCGAACCCGACACCGCACCCCGGCACCGACACGACCAGACCTTCTGCCCCGCACCGGGAACACCACTTCCTACCGGTGTCCGAAAAACCTAGAGCACTCCAACCGCCCCACCTCACATCTCACTTTCTCACCCGATGTTCTCGCCAAGACATCAGAAACGACAACTCACCGCCGATGAGAACACCAACGGGCGAAGAGATGACTCCATCATTTCATACCTCCGGACGCGATCCCCGTCCTGAACTCCACCACGTCCCCGTCCCGCATGACGTAGTCCTTGCCCTCCAGCCGCACCTTCCCGGCCGCCTGGCACGCCTTCTTCGAGCCGTACTCGACGAGGTCGTCGTAGCCGACCACCTCGGCCTTGATGAAACCCCTCTCGAAGTCGGTGTGGATCACGCCGGCCGCCTGCGGGGCGGTCCAGCCCCTGCGGATCGTCCAGGCGCGGGACTCCTTCTCCCCCGCCGTGAGGAAGCTCTGCAACCCGAGCGTGTCGTAGCCGACGCGGGCCAGCTTGTCGAGGCCCGGCTCGTCGACGCCCATCTCGGCGAGGAACTCGCGGGCCTCGTCCTGATCCATCTCGACGAGCTCGGCCTCGAACTTGGCGTCGAGGAAGATCGCCTCGGCGGGGGCCACGAGTTCGCGGGTGCGGGCCATCAGCTCCTCGTCGGCCAGCTCGTCCTGGTCGCAGTTGAAGACGTAGATGTACGGCTTGGCAGTCAGCAGCCACAGATCGCGCAGCGGCTCGGGGTCGAGGCCCGCCTGGGAGATGCCCTTGCCGGCGCTCAGGGTCTCGTAGGCCTCGCGGTAGGCGGCCGCGCGGGGGCGCGACTCCTTCTTGATCGCAGCCTCCTTCTCGACCCTCGGCAGCGCCCTCTCCATCGTCTGCAGATCGGCGAGCACCAGCTCGGTGGTGATCGTCTCCAGGTCGGAGGCCGGACTGATCGAACCAGCGACATGCGTGACATCGGCGTCCTCGAACATGCGGGTGACCTGGCAGATCGCATCGGCCTCGCGGATACTGGCGAGGAAGGCGTTGCCCATGCCCTCGCCCTGGCTGGCGCCCTTCACGATGCCTGCGATGTCGACGAAACTCACCGTGGCGGGCACGAGGCGCGCCGAGCCGAACATCCTGCCCAGCACCTCGAGACGGGGCTCCGGCACCCCGACCACCCCCACGTTGGACTCGATCGTCGCGAACGGGTAGTTCGCCGCGAGCACGTCGTTGCGGGTCAGCGCGTTGAACAGGGTCGATTTCCCGGCGTTGGGCAGGCCAACGATTCCAATGGTGAGTGCCACGTCCGCCCAGGTTACCCTTCTGCGGTTCTCCGCTCGTGCCGCCTCAGGCACCGGCCCAGTAGGCGCCCAGGGCCTGCGACAGGTACCAGGGATCGCTGGTGCCGCACATCTCGCGGGTGGAGTGCATCGACAGGATCGGCACGCCGACGTCGACGGTGGCAATGCCGAGACGCTGGGCGGTGATGGGGCCGATCGTCGTGCCGCAGGCCACGTCGTTGTTCGAGACGAACGACTGGTGCGGCACGCCGACGGCGCGGCAGGCCCGCTCCCACAGCACGCTCGAGGCGGCGTCGGTGGCGTAGCGCTGCTGGGCGTTCACCTTGAGCGCGGGGCCCCGGTTCATCGCGGGCTGGACGACGGGATCGTACTTGCCCGCATGATTGGGGTTCACCGCGTGCGCCGCATCGGCCGAGACGCACGAGCTGCGGGCCAGCAGCGCCTGGTAGGCGTCACGGCCCAAGCCGTAGCCGTCGGCGATGCGCACCAGGGCGTCGGACAGGATCGGGCCGGCCGCCCCGCAGGCGGTGCCCGAACCGACCTCCTCGTGGTCGAAGGCGGCGAACAGCGCGATGTCGCGGCCGGGCCGCACGGTCCGGATCGCCTGGTAGGCCGGGTAGGTGGACGAGAGGTTGTCGAGCCTGCTCGAGGCGAAGAACTCGCTGCCGATGCCGAAGACGGCCGGGGCCTGCACCGGGTAGACGTGGATGTCACCGAAGGCGGTCTCGCCGGCGGGGACGCCCGCTTGGGCGCACACCCATTCGAAGACGTCGGGCCCATCGCCGAGGCCGTAGCTGGGCATGAGCTCGTACTGGCGGTCGATGGACAGGCGCTCATTGACGCTGCGGTCGAGATGGGGCGCGATCTGGCTGATGCGCAGCACCGGACCCGTAGCGACCAGGTGCTCGGCGCCGTCGAGCGTGACGATACGACCGGCCAGGCCGAGCTCGCGGTCGAGCCAGGAGTCGAGCAGCGGACCGCCGTAGACCTCGACGTTGGCCTGCTGCCAGCCGGCCCGGGTGAAGGACGGTTCGGGCTTCAACTTGAGAGCCGGCGAGTCGGTGTGGGTGCCGACGATGCGCACCCCAGCGTCGGGCGCCAGCTGCTCGGGCGCGGCCCAGGCGACCAGTGCGCCGCCGCGGGTGAAGAAGCGCCTGCCGCTGACGCCCGCCCAGTCCTGACGCTCGTCCAGGCGGGTGAATCCCGCCGCGACGAGGCCGTCTGCCATGGTGGCAACGGCATGGTAACTGGTCGGACCGGCCGAGACGAACTCCGCGAGGCCCGACATGAACTGCATGGGATCCGGCATGGGTCCATTCAAGCAGTCCCATCGGCAGAACCGCCGGGCACGAGCCCCATCAGGCCGCCGCAAGACGCCGCCATGGGCGGCTCCGTCCGAGGGAACCCGTGGGCGGCGGCCCGTGCAGCACGGAAATGTCGGTGCCCGCTGCAAGAGTATGGGCATGGACGCCATTACCCTCATCTGGGCCCTCGTCCTGGTCGCCGTCGGCCTGGCGATCGGCTTCCTGCTGGGCCGCTCCCAGGCGCGTTCGCAGGAGGGCGACCGGCGGTTCGAACTCGTCCGCACGAGAGCCGAGCGCGACGCCTCGGTCGCGCAGCTGGAGGCGCTCACGTCCGACCGCACCTCGATGGCGCGCGAGTTCCAGCGCCTGTCGGCCGCCACCGCCGAACAGCAGGCGGCCAGCGTCGACCGCACGGCCAAGGACAGGTTCGACCAGACGCGGATCCTTCTCGAGCCGATCAGCCGGAGCCTGCAGGCGATGAACGACCGCCTGCTCCAGGTCGAGCGCGACCGGGCCCAGGGCGCCGCCGATCTGCGGCGCCAGGTGGACACCGTCGCCTCCAGCAGCGAGTCGCTGCGCAGGCAGACCGCGGCCCTCGTCACGGCCCTGCGCCGGCCGCAGGTGCGCGGCGCCTGGGGCGAGACCCAGCTCAAGCGCGTCGTCGAGATCGCCGGCCTGGTGGAGCGGTGCGACTTCGACACCCAGGTGGCCGTCACCACCGACGACGGCGGCCTGCGCCCCGACATGCGGGTGAACATGGCCGACGGCAAGGTGATCTTCGTCGATGCCAAGACACCGCTGGGCAACTTCATCGACGCGTTCGCCACCGACGACCCCGACCAGCGCACCGCGCTGCTCGGCCAGTACGTCAAGAACGTCACGGCCCACATCAACCAGCTGGGCGCCAAGAACTACTGGCGGCTCGACACCGGCAGCCCCGAGATGGTGATTCTCTTCCTGCCCTCGGACGCGCTGCTGCAGGTGGCCCTCGACCAGCGTCCGGACCTGCACGAGTACGCGGCGGACCATTCCATCTTCCTGGCCAGCCCGTCCATCCTCATCCCGATGCTGCGCGCCGTGCAGCACGGGTGGAAGCAGGCGGCGTTCACCCAGTCGGCGCGCCAGATCGCGGCCTTGGGCAACGAGCTGTACGAGCGGCTGGCGACGATGAGCAGTCACCTCGACAAGCTGGGCAGGTCGTTGTCGAATTCCGTCGAGGCCTACAACAAGACGATCGGTTCGCTGGAGCAGCGCGTACTGGTCAGCGCACGCAGGATCAACGAGCTGCGGCTGGCCGACGGGGTGATCGACAGCCCGCGCGCGGTGCAGGCGAGCCCGCGCGTCATGACGGCCCCGGAACTGGTCGGCGACCGGGCAGCGGCGGGCCCGGGCACCG
The DNA here is from genome assembly GCF_963539965.1 of uncultured Propionibacterium sp. Classification (NCBI taxonomy): domain Bacteria; kingdom Bacillati; phylum Actinomycetota; class Actinomycetes; order Propionibacteriales; family Propionibacteriaceae; genus Propionibacterium; species uncultured Propionibacterium sp. The sequence goes on along the minus strand of NZ_CAUTOU010000004.1, from coordinate 15,985 downwards.
CGGACGAGTACGGGGCCAAGGGCTCCCCGTCGGCCACCGGGGAGCCGTGAGTCAGGCCTCGGCGGCGGCCGCAGCCGGCGACGTCTTCGCCCCGGCCCCCGCAGCGGCCTCGGCCCCCAGCGGGGAGCCCGGCCTGCGAATGGGTTTGCCGGCCCGACGCGAGCGCAACTCGGGCGGCAGGGCGAAACTCAAGGACTCCTCGACCAGACGCTCCTCGGCCGCCCTCGGGTAGCCGAGCTCGGCCAAGCGGTCGAGCACGCCGTCCACCAGGCGCTCGGGCACCGAGGCGCCCGAGGTGATGCCGACCGTCGTCGCGTCCTCGAGCCATGTCGGATCGATCTCGCCGGCGTTGTCGACACGTTCAGCGCGCTTCGCGCCATTCTCCAGGGCCACCTCGACGAGCCGCACCGAGTTCGACGAGTTGCGCGAACCCACCACGATCACCAGGTCGGAGTGCTGGGCGACCTGTTTGACCGCGCCCTGACGGTTCTGGGTGGCGTAGCAGATGTCATCGCTCGGCGGGTCGATGAGATTCGGGAAGCGGCTGTGCAGGCGCTCCACCGTCTCACGGGTCTCATCCACGCTCAGCGTCGTCTGGGTGAGCCAGGCCAGCGGGGCGTCGGGGGAGATGTCGAGCTCGTCGACGTCATCGGGGGTCTGCACGAGCGTGATGTTGTCGGGGGCCTCGCCGGTGGTGCCCTCGACCTCCTCGTGGCCGGCATGGCCGATGAGCACGATCGGCACGCCCTGTCTGGCGAAGCGCCTGGCCTCGTGGTGCACCTTGGTGACCAGGGGGCAGGTGGCGTCGATGGTGCGCAGCCCGCGCTCCTTCGCCTCGGCGCGGACCGCGGGCGAGACGCCGTGCGCTGAGAAGATCACCAGGGAGCCGGAGGGCACTTCGGCGAGTTCGTCGACGAAGACCGCGCCCTCCTGCTCGAGGGTCTCCACGACATGCCTGTTGTGCACGATCTGCTTGCGCACGTAGACCGGCGCGCCATAGGCGGCCAGGGCCTTCTGCACGGTGACGACGGCACGGTCCACGCCCGCGCAGTAGCCCCGGGGCGCGGCCACGACAACGCGCCTGGCGGGCCGGGAGGCCGACACATCACTCATGCCGCACAGTCTATGAGTCGGATCCGCATCCCCGCTCTCCCCGGCGGCTCGAGGTTTGCCGGCAGGCGCCGGGCGAGTACCGCGAACGCGCCCCGGACGACGAGAGGACCCCATGGGGCTCAGGCGTGCTCGAGCAGCTGCCGCTCCACCGGGGCCGCACCGGGACGGCGCCCTTCATGACGCTGCCCGCGTGCGCACCTTCGCCGATTCGCACTCCTGCGATGGGATCACGCTCATCGCCCACCTGCCCGACGTGGTGGAGAAGGCTCGACATGCACGCCGGGGTGGCCGGGCGCCTGGCCTGATCCGCCCCTGCGCCGCCCCCGGGCAGGAGCCGGGGGCGTGGAAGGTACCGGACGCGGGAGAGGGCAAAGGAGGAACGGTCGGGACGCCCGGCGGCCCGGTGCGCCGGAATCGTCGGCGGGCCCCGATACCGTGGGAGCATGGCTGGAGCACCGAACGCGCAGGGCCCGCGCAACAGCCCCGAGACCGCTCAGCCGCTGGGCGCCGTCGTCGGCATGCTCAAGGGCTGGGTAGAGCGCTGCGGCTGGGTGTGGGTCGAGGCCCAGGTCATCGAGCTGCGCCGCCGGGCGAACTACAGCATGCAGTTCCTGACCCTGCGCGACACGGCCCGGGAGATCTCCGCCCAGATCACCGCCACGAACGCCGTGCTCGACGCGGCAGGGCCTCTCACCGAGGGCACCACCGTGCTGGCCTGCCTGCGCCCGCGCGTGTGGAACAAGACCGCGCGCCTGTCCTTCGAGTGCTCGGTGATCCGGATCGCCGGCGAGGGCCGTCTGCTGGCCGAGTTGGAGCAGCGCAGGCGCGCCCTGCAGGCCGAGGGCCTGTTCGACCCGTCCCGCAAGAGGCCACTGCCCCTCGTCCCGGGCCGCATCGGCCTGATCACCGGCGCCGATTCGGCGGCCGAGCGCGACGTGCTCACCAACACGCTGCGGCGCTGGCCGGCGGCGCGCTTCGAGGTCCGCCACGCGCTCATGCAGGGCCCGCACAGCGCTGCCGAGGTCGCCGCAGCGCTGGCCGGGCTGGACGCCGACCCGCTGATCGACCTCATCGTCATCGCCCGTGGCGGTGGTTCGCTCGAGGACCTCCTGCCCTTCAGCGACGAGGACCTCGTCCGCGCCGTGGCCGCCGCAGGCACCCCGGTGGTCAGCGCCATCGGCCACGAACCCGACACCCCGATCCTCGACCTGGTCGCCGACCTGCGCGCCTCCACGCCCACCGACGCCGCCAAGCGCATCGTCCCGGACGCGGCCGACGAGCAGCAGTACGTCGCCGAACTGGTGGGCCGGGCGCGCACGGCGATCGTCTCCCGCGTGAAGTCCGAGTACTACGAGCTGGGCCGGCTCACCTCGCGCCCGGTACTGCGCGACCCGGGCTCTGCGCTCGAGGGCCACGTGCAGCGACTCGAGATGGCGCGCTTCCGGCTGCGCAGCACGATCGACCGCATCGTCTCGGACGAGTCGCAGGCGGTGAACCATGCGCTGGCCAGGATCCGGGCCATGTCGCCGAAGGCCACCCTGGAACGCGGCTACGCGATCGTGGCAGACTCCGACAACTCCTCGGTCACCTCGATCGGCGACACGGAGCCCGGAGAGCAGCTGGTGGTCTTCCTCTCCGACGGCCGGCTGATCGTCGAGGTGGACGACGCGGTCCCCGGGCCCGGAGCCCCTACCGGCTAGGCGGGTGCACACAGAAGAAGGCAGCACGACCGGCAGCAGATGCCCAGGACGGGTCCCGCGAGCCGCGGCGAACGGGGCCAGGAAGGACAGACCCATGACAGACGAGAAGCCCAGTTACGAGCAGGCCCGCGCCGAGCTCGCCGAGGTCGTCGCGAAACTCGAGTCCGGCGGCGTGCCGCTGGCCGAGTCGATGCAGCTCTGGAAGCGCGGCGAGGAACTGGCGGCCTACTGCCAGGCCGAGCTCGACGGGGCGCGCAGACTCATCGACGAGGCGCGCCAGAAGGCCCAGTCCGGCACCCCCGGGCAGCCCGGCGAAGAGCCGCTCGGCTGAGGAGCCACCGACTGATCGAGGATCCCGCCCTAGCCCAGGATCTCGTCGTCGGGCTCGACGGTGCCGGCCGGGCGGGCCCCTGCGGGCCCGTCCAGGGGGTCCTGCTCGGGAGCCTGATCCCCCGAGGCCGCGGTGGCGGAATCGGCGTCGACGTGGCGTTCCAGGTCCTCATCGGGCCTGCTCGTGGGCACTGGGCGCCGGACCTGCGGGACGAATCCCGGATTGTGCCAGACGAGCCCGCTCGGCACCTTCTCCGCACCCTGCCGGGGCGCCGGGTGGCGCCAGTCGGTGTCCTCGCTCATGGCATCGGTGGTGGTCTCGCGTGGCTCGTCGCCGCTGATGGCCATTGTCCCCTCACAGGTCCTGCCCACGGGGAGTCCCCCTTCGGCTCGGGATGATTCACCGGGCGGAATCCACAGTAGTGGAGCGGCCGGGCCGCAGCCGGACCCGGCCCGGTCATCCCGAGCCCGCAACCGCGCCCGGGGAGGAGGATCCGCTCACAGGCTGGCGGCCAGCCAGATCGCGATGAGATGGCACACGGCCCCCAGCACGGTGCCGGTGTGGAAGAGCTCGTGGAAGCCGAACCACTCGGGCCAGGGGTTCGGTTTCCTGAGGGCGTAGCAGACGGCGCCCGCCGTGTAGCACAGGCCCCCGGCCAGGATGAGCCAGACGATCGCCGGTCCGCCGGTCCTCCAGAACTGGGTCAACCAGAACAGGGCCGTCCAGCCCATGACGACGTAGAGCACCGTGTAGAGCGTGCGGGGAGCGCCCATCCACAGGTTGCGGCAGGCCACCTCGACGGCAGCGCAGCCCCAGATGATCGACAGCAGTGCCGCCCGCGAGCCGCCGTGCAGCAGCATGACGGCCAGGGGCGTGTAGGTGCCGGCGATGAAGATCGCGATGTTCGAGTGGTCGAAGCGCCGCAGCACGGCGTCGGCCTTCTCCGACCAGCGTCCCCGGTGATAGACGGCGGAATTGCCGAACAGCATGAGGCCGGTGAGCAGGTAGACCGCCTCGCCCACGCGCCCGGCCATCGAATGCGTCAGGACGATGAGCGCGAGTCCGGCCACCAGCAGCACCGGAGCCGTGATGGCGTGGAGCCAGCCGCGCAGACGGGGTCTGGCCCGGGCACGGTCCGGCTCCGGACGCGCAGCGGTGTCGCCTGAGCGGTTCTGCACGGCCATCTGCTCGTCATCGGAGATCACCTAACCTACGGTACCGTAGGTTAGGTGGCGTGGGAACTCCCCGCCCCGGCGATCCACAACCCCCGCGGCGACCGGATCGCCTCCGCCGCAGGAACTCCCGCTCCCCGGCGGCCCACTCCTCAGCCCTGCCAGCAGGGGCCCTCCGGCTTGTAATCTTGGCCCATGGCGCACCAAGACATGCTGAGCAGGGCAATGGATCGCCTCAGCCCCGACGGCCTCATCTACACGGTCTACCAGAACCGGCTGCGCGGCGACCTCGATCCTCGTTCACTGCCCCGCCATGTCGCGGTGCTGGCCGATGGCAACCGCCGGTGGGCCCGCCTCAATGCACCCGGGCGGCCTCTCGAAGTCGGCTACCGGGCCGGCGCCGACAAGCTGCGCGACTTCGTCGGCTGGTGCGACGAGATAGGCATCGGCACCGTCACGCTGTGGGTGCTGTCCACCGAGAATCTCCAGCGCTCCGCCGACGACGAGCTGATCCCCCTCATGAGGGTCATCACCCGGCTCACGGACGACCTGGCCGGTGATCCGAGCCACCATGTGATGATCGTGGGCGATCTCGCCCTGCTGCCGGACCCGATCACCGAGCGCCTGCACGCCGCCGAGAGGGCCAGCGCCGGCCATACCGGCACCCAGGTGAACATGGCTGTCGCCTACGGCGGCCGTCATGAGCTGCGCGACGCCGTCCGCTCGCTGCTGGTCGCCGAGGCCGAGCGCGGCACGACGCTCGGGGAGCTGGCCCGCACCCTCGAGGTCGACCAGATCTCGGAGCATCTCTACACGCGCGGCCAGCCCGATCCCGACCTGCTCATCCGCACCTCGGGCGAGCAGCGTCTCAGCGGCTTCCTGCCCTGGCAGAGCACCCATTCGGAACTGTACTTCTGCGAGGCGCTGTGGCCCGACTTCCGCAAGATCGACTTCTTCCGCGCGCTGCGCTCCTATCAGCAGCGCGAGCGCCGCTTCGGCAAGTGACCGGGCACCGGCTTCCGGTCCCGGCGAGCGGACCGGCAGAACCGCGGGGCCGGAGGGGCACGATCACCCGCTGGTCCGGGACACGGCACAGGGCGGGCAGTTCGACGAGCGGAGACGGTCCTGCCTCCCGCAGGGGGCTCAGATGACCCACGTATCGGCCGGGTCCGGAGCCTCAGCGCCCCCGCGCAGGCCGGCGAACAGGTCGTTCTCGGGCATGCGGGTCGGCACCGCCGAGTAGACCAGCTGGTAGTCCTCGGTGGGCCATACGCGCTGTCGGATCGCCACCGGCACCTGGAACCAGAAGCCGTCCGGGTCGACCTGCGAGGCATGGGCGCGAAGGGCGTCGTCGCTGCGTTCGAAGAACTCCCCGCAGGGCACACGCGTGGTGACGCGCTGCTCGTAGTCGTGGTCGCTCCACTGCGCCAGGCGCTCCGCGTACGGATGGCCGAGGCCGGCCTCCGCCATCGCCTCGTCGAGCGCCGCGTAGCGGGCCCTGTGGAAACCTACCTGGTAGTAGAGCTTGCTGACCTGCCAGGCGGGACCGGTCTCGGGCAGCGCGTCCGGATCGGCGGCCATGCGGAAGGCGGCGATGGAGACACGATGGCACTGGATGTGGTCGGGGTGCGGATAGCCGCCGTTCTCGTCGTAGGTGGTCATCACCTGGGGGCGGAACTCGCGGATGATCCGCACGAGCGGACCGGCGGCCTCGACCGGGTCGGTCAGCCCGAAGCAGCCCCTCGGCAGCTGCTCGGCGGGGTCCTCGGGCAGGCCGGAGTCGACGTAGCCCAGCGAGCGGTGCTCGACGCCCAGGATCTCGCGAGCAGTCCGCATCTCGCGGCGGCGCACCTCGGTGATGTTCTCCCAGATCTCCGAACGGTCCATCTTGGGATTGAGCACGCTGCCGCGTTCGCCGCCGGTGCAGGTCGCGACCATCACCCGCGCCCCCTCCGCGACGTACCTCAGCGTCGTCGCGGCGCCCTTGCTCGACTCGTCGTCGGGGTGGGCGTGCACGTTCAGCAGACGCAGCCCCTCGTCCGTCCCTGGTCGACCTACCGGCACTGACATGACTCTCATTCTGCCCCTCTCGCGCAAAGCTCATCGAATCGTGTCCATGCCCCACCGGCACGTACTCGGTAGGATGGAACAATGACCGACAAGCAGACGATCTGGATGACGCAGGACGCGTACGACAAGCTCGTTCAGGAACTCGACAACCTGAGGGACGAGGGTCGCGCGGAGATCGCGAAGAAGATCGGCGCTGCGAAGGCGGAAGGCGATCTGTCCGAGAACGGCGGCTACCACGCCGCCCGCGAGGAGCAGGGCCAGATGGAGGCCCGCATCCACCGGCTCGAGCAGATGCTGCGCAGCGCCGAGGTCGGCGCCGCGCAGGCGGCTCCCGAGGAGGTCGGCGCCGGCACCACCGTGACGATCGCCTATGACGGCGATCCCGACGACACGGACGTCTTCCTGCTGGGCAGCCGCGAGATGCTCGGCCTCGACGATTCGCTGAAGACCCAGGTCTACAGCCCGCAATCCCCGCTCGGTGCCGCAGTGCTCGGGCACCGGGCCGGCGACGAGGTCTCCTACGAGGCCCCCAACGGCAAGAGGATCAACGTGCAGATCATGAAGGTCGAGTCGCGCTCCTGACGCGCTCCGCCAGCCACCGATTCTCCGAGCGCCGCCCCGTGCGGCGGAAGGACACCGACATGTCACTCGCCCGCTTCGCATCGCGTTCGATGCTCGCCTCGGTGTTCATCACCCGGGGCCTCAACGCGGCCAGGAACTCCGAGGCCCTGACCTCGGCAGTCGACGACTTCGTCGAGGCGCTGCCCCACCGGATCACCGATCTCCTGCCCGCCGCGAGGGCCGCCGACCTGGTCCGCGTCAACGGCTGGATGATGGTCGGCGCCGGCTCCGCGCTCGCGCTGGGCGTCTTCCCCCGGCTCGCCTCGGCGCTGCTGGCCGCTCAACTCGTGCCCACGACCCTGACCGGTCACCCGTTCTGGTCGGCACCGGAGGAGAGGACATCCACGCACGGCGCCCTCATCTCGAACGTGGCGCTGGCGGGCGGCCTGCTGACCGTCGCACTGGGCCCGAAGAGGGCTGGAAGAGCCCGCGGAGCCGGGAACGGCTGAGGCCCCGCCGGCGGGGAGGAAGTGGCGTTCACCCACCCGCACCGGCGGGCCGTCGACCCGCCACCTCGGCCTTGGCGCTGCGCCCCGCCCCGGCAGTGCAGACATCCGCGGCGCCCGCGTCGGAGGAAGGGGCCGGAAGAACCGAGGACAGGGCCGGGGAAGGAGGGAGGAGGCCCGACCGGACTACTCCTCGCCGGCTCCCTCGGCGCCGCCGCGCGCCGCTTGCGCCTCACGGATCTTCCCGACGACGACGCGGGCGCCGTCGCGGAGGCGCTCTCCGCCCACGCGAAGGCGATCACCGGTAGTGGGACGGTCGGCCTCCCCGGGGAAGGCGACCAGATCGCGCACGACGATGTGGCCCATGACCCCCGACAGCTCCAGGCGGGCCAGTCCGTGGCCGACGATGTACTCGTCGAAACGGTCGCCCTTCTGCCCGGGCCACCGCACCGTGCCGAGTTGATTCTTGGCGCTGAGCGCGACGTCCGCGCGCCCGGTCAGCTCGACGGCGAGACTGCCCGACTCGACACGGATGGCGTTCGACCCCAGGCTGATCGGGCCGTTGATGGTGGCCGAGCCGGCCTGGAAGAGGCCGTCGGCCAGCTGGGCGACTCCACGCAGATGAGTGGTGCCGGCGCTGACCCGCACGCGATCCCAGTGCGGGAGGTCCTGACTCGACAGCGAACCGCCCGAGAGCTGGGCGCTCACCCGGATGCGCGGGTTGACCCCGATCTCGAGAACCGGGCCGAGTCCGAGCCGCTTGAGGTCCTCGGCGCTCCTGGGCGGGTGCACGGGCGAGAACCCCTTGACGCTCGGCCCGAGGCGTCCGGCAGCCGTGATCTCGAGGCCGTCGCCATGGCGACGCAGGGTGTGCGGGCCGCTGATGGTGACGGTGGGGACCGTCTCGTCCCCGACGATTCGAACGCGCCGGCCGGTCGCGCGGACGATGACCGATCTGATGCCGCCGCTGCCGGTCGGCTCCGGGATGGCCTCGAAGTCCTCGGCTCCGGGCAGCGCCTCGGGTCCGCCCCCGGTCTGGTTCAGCGCGGCGATGCGCCGCGAGGCCTCGGCGGTATCAATGGCCCCGCTGGCCAGCTCGGACAGGATCGCGTCAAGTTTCGGGGATTCGCTCATGGCGTCAATATATGGGTTGGCCCGAGGTGCTCCAACCGTTCCGGCCCGCAGGCCAACATCGCTCAGGGCGCGGCAGGGGACGGCTCATCCCCCGAGCCTGCCCCGTCGGGGCCCGCGGGGCCGGCCGCCGGAGCCCCGGGCGGCACTGCCGCCCCGTCATCGTCGGGGACCACGGGCGCCGGCCCCCCGTCCTGTCCCCCGATGCTCTCCGCGGCGAACTCCTCCTCGGCATCGAGCACTTCGTCGTCCGCGCGGGCCACGTCCCCGGCCTCCTCATCGGAATGCGCGGCGCGCAGCACGCCGGTCGTGAAGGCGACGACCGGAATGGCGAAGACGCCGCCGACGATGCCGGCCACCGAGATGCCCACCGCGATGCCGACCAGCACGGCCAGCGGGTGGATCGAGACGGCCCGGCCCAGCAGCAGCGGCTGCAGCAGATGGGCCTCGAGCTCCATGACGGCCACGAAGATGGCCAGCATGATGACGGCCTTCCAGAAGCCCAGGGTGACGAGCGTGACGGCGACGGCCACGACGCCTGAGGCGATGGCGCCGACGATCGGCACGAAGGCGCAGACGAAGGTGAGGGCCGTAATGGCCAGCCACAGGTTCGAGCCGAGGATGGCCGCACCGATGCCGGCGCCGACGCCGTCGACGGCGGCCACCGCGATGGCGGCGCGCACATAGCTGGACAAGGAGGCCCAGCCCGAGACAACGGCGGGCATGACCGTCAGGCGACTGGTGCGCGGCATGAGCCTGACGCCCCCGTCGACGAAGCGCCGGCCGTCCTTGAGGAAGAAGAAGGTCGCGAACAGAGCCATCGCGGCGCCGGTGAAGAACTTGCCGACGCTCGAACCGGCCGAGGCAGCGGCCGAGGCGATGGTCTCGTGCGAGTTCTGCACCCACTCGGCGGCCTGCGAGACGAGCGAGTTGATCTGATCGGCGTTGATGTGCAGGGGGCTGGTGTCCAGCCAGTTCACGAAGCCGTGCGCGCCGGCGATGGCCTGATCGACCAGCTGCGACCACTGGGTCGCGATCTGGGCCCCGACAAGGCTGAGCAGGCCGAGGACGATCACCACGACGAGCAGCAGGCAGCTCAGCGAGGCGAGCCACGCCGGCCAGCGGTGACGGGCCAGGCGCGCGCTGAGAGGGTGCAGGGCCGCGGCGAGGAGCAGGGCGACGGCCAGCGGGATGACGACCTCGGACAGCTGGCTGCCGAGCCACCACAGCAGGGCGACGCAGGCGGCCACGATGAGGATCCGCCAGCTCCAGGCCGCGAAGACGCGCAGCGCGCGCGGCACGAAGCTCTCGACACTGGCGCCGCGCAGTGCGGTGAGCTGCTCGGCGGTGAGCGTGATCGAGTCGGGCGCCTGGGTCCCGGCCCGGTCCTGACGCCCATGGGGGTGCTCGCGCGCGGGCCCGTTGAAGCGCGGGATGCGCCGGCCGATGCCGAGGCCCGAGAGCGTGCTTCCACGGCGCCGCGGGCCGCCGTCGCTGGTCGAGTATGCCATGTCGGCCAGTGTGCCATGGCCCCCGGACCGAACGGGGATCCCGGGCGCCGAGTCGGATGATCCCCCGCGGCGCCGGACGCCCTGGCCGCCCGGCGCATTGCCGCTAATCTGTGAGGTGCGCAAGCACCGGGACCGTGCACGAGGAGGCATCATGGCAGTCCGACCGATCAGCGAACTCATGGCATCGGACTGGGCGCAGGCCCTGGCCGATCAGGAACAACAGATCCACGCCATGGGCGAGTTCCTGCGCGCCGAGATCGCCGCCGGTCGCGGCTATCTCCCGGCTGGTGACAAGGTGCTGCGCGCCTTCAGCCGCCCGCTCGCCGACGTGCGGGTGCTCATCGTCGGCCAGGACCCCTATCCGACCCCCGGCCATCCGATCGGCCTGAGCTTCGCCGTCGAGCGCAGCGTGCGCCCGCTGCCCAAGAGCCTGGTCAACATCTACCAGGAGCTCCAGGACGATCTGGGCATCGCCCCGGCCCCGCACGGGGACCTGACCGGATGGTTCGAGCAGGGCGTCCTGCTGCTCAACAGGTGCCTGACCGTTCAGCCGGGCAGGCCCGCCGCGCACCGGGGCAAGGGCTGGGAGCAGGTCACCGGCGCAGCCATCGATGCCCTCGCCGCCCGCGGCGGCCCGCTCGTGGCGATTCTGTGGGGACGCGATGCCCGTTCGCTGGCCCCGATGCTCACCGCGGGCGGCATCCCGGTGGTCGAGTCGGCCCATCCGAGCCCGCTGTCGGCTCGCTCGGGTTTCTTCGGCTCGCGGCCCTTCAGCCGGGCCAACGAGGCGCTCGCCGCGGCCGGCGCCGCGCCCATCGACTGGGACCTGAGCGGGCGTGCCTGAGGCCGACGAGGCCGCCGACTGGGCTGCCCTCGCGGGGCGAGTTAGGCTGATGCAATGCTGCGTTTCGAGAACACCGCCGACGCCGACGTTGACGTTGACGCCGAGCATGCCCTGCCCGGGCGCGGCGAGCCCGTCCTGAGCATGCCTTTCCTCCATCGCATCACGGCCAATCGGCTGGACCGCGAGTTCCCCGGCGCTGAGACCGCCTACCTCGCGGCCGGCTGCTTCTGGGGCGTCGAAAAGCTCTACTGGAATCTCCCCGGCGTCCTGAGCACCGCAGTGGGCTACATGGGCGGCTACACGCCGAACCCCACCTACGAGGAGGTCTGCACCGGCCAGACCGGCCACGCCGAGACCGTCCGCGTCGTCTTCGACCCCACGAGGACGAGCTACGCCCAGCTGGTCAGGCTCTTCTTCGAGAATCACGATCCCACCCAGCTCAACAGGCAGGGCGCCGACGTGGGCACCCAGTACCGCTCGGCGCTCTTCGCCACAAGTCCCGCGCAGGAGGCCACCGCGCGGCGCCTCTACGAGAGCTTCCAGGCCTCGATGACCGAGGCCGGTTACGGCAGACTCGTCACGCAGATCGCCCCGGCCGGCGATTGGTACTACGCCGAGGGCTACCACCAGCAGTACCTCGAGGCGAACCCGGACGGCTACTGCCCGGTGCACGCGACCGGGATCAGGTGCAGCGCCGTCTGAGCCGCCCGCGGGCGCAGGACGACCTCACCCGGCGTTGGCGATGAGCGAGTCCAGCAGACCGTCCAGTTCGCCGGCGCGGCGCTCGTTCGGGGTGAAGCCGTTCTCCCCCATCTCGGCGAAGATGTTGATCGACAGCTGGGCGCGGATGACCTTGGCGTCGAAGTTGCCGAAGATCTGGCGCCAGTGCTCGACGGCGCGCACGGCCCCGTCGGCGCCGTAGCCGACGAAGGCGACGGGCTTGCCGTTCCACTCGCCGCCGAGGTGGTCCACGGCGTTCTTCAGGGCGCCGGGCACCGAGTGGTTGTACTCGGGGGTCACGATGACGAAGGCGTCGCAGCCGTCGATGGCGTTGCTCCAGGCCTGGACGATCGCATTGGCGTACCGCTTGTTGGCCATGATCGGCAGGTAGGCACCGTCGAGGACCGGCAGGTTGAAGAACTTGAGGTCGATGAGTTCGAAGTCGGCACCACCGTGGGCCCTCGCACCGTCGAGCACCCATCTGGCGACGGACTCGCCCGCGCGGCCCTCGCGGACGCTTCCGAGCACGATACCGATCTTCATGTGATTCTCCTTGTCTCGTCGTCTTGCGACTTGCCGTTGCCGCTGGCCGAGGCCCGGCGACGTCCCGAACATAATTTGTTGAAAACTAAACACCAAATAGTGCGGAAGAGTTTCTCCACGGGCGGACGGCGGGGCGGGCGGACCGTGCCGCGAGATCACTCACGACCGCGGCGGTCGAGGGGCCGGTGCCATACTGGCCGTCATGAGACATCTGCCGATTCCGCGCCCGGGCACCGTCCGGGCGGCGGGAATCGCCGAGCTGGCCGCCGGCTCGCTGCTGAGTCTGATGGGGGCGCAGCAGCGCACCGCGGTGATCGCCGTACTGGCCGTCGCGCTGCTGGCGTGCGGCGCGGCCACCCTCGCCACGGCCCGGCGCTCCCCCGCCGAACCGGAAGGGGCCGGCGGGGCCCCCGTCCACCTCGACCGCTCGACCGGGCCGGACGAGGCGGAGGACGATCGGCGCTGCGAGATCGACGCCGGGCAGGTTCCCACGCTCGAAGCGCTGATGACTTGGATCGAGCAGAACCGCTACCTGCCCTGGACGCCCGAGGGGCACTGGATACTGCGCCATCGCGGGCAGCGGGCAGCGCGCATCGACTGCCCTCCCGGGAGTTTCAGCGTCCGCCTGCTGTTGCCGGCCGCGCACGGGATCGCACCGCGCAGCCACTGGTCGATCGCCTACGAGAGGCGTTGAGGGACCACCGGTTCCGAGCAGACCCCCTTCTCCGATCCGCCGAACACCGCGCTGTTCGCGGACCGGGGGCGGAAACGGGCACCCGGACTCGGCCGGGTGCCCGCCCCCTGTGAGCGGTCGCCGAGCCGAACGACCCCAGTCCGCCCGGCGGCCACCCCGTCGGCCCCATCACTGGCCGACGGCCTGCGCGCGCCGCTCGGCGGCGCGAATCCTGTTCGCCTACTGCCCGAGCATCCCGAGAATCCTCCGGCGCAGCTCGCGGAACTCCGGGGCGTCCTGCGCGCGGGGACGGTCCAGGGCGACGGGCAGATCGGCGATCACGCGCGCCGGGCGCGGCGAGAAGACGATGATCCTGTCGGACAGGAGCAGCGCCTCCTCGACGTCGTGGGTGACCATGATCCCGGTGAAGCCCCGGGCGCCCCACAGCCTGGCGATGTCGTCCTGCAGGGTCGAACGCGTGAGCGCGTCCAGCTTGCCGAGCGGCTCGTCCAGCAGCAGGATGCGCGGGCGGTTGACCAGGGCGCGGGCCAGCGAGGCGCGCTGGGCCATGCCACCGGACAGTTCCGCGGGGTAAGCCGTGCGGAAGCCCCCGAGGTCGACCATCTCGATCATCTCGGCGACCCGGGCCCGCTCGTCCTGGCGGTCGGCCACGCCGCGCACCTGCGGGCCCAAGCCGATGTTCTGCTCGACCGTCAGCCAGGGCAGTAGAGTCGGGTCTTGGAAGACGACGCCGCGCGACGGATCGGGTCCGTCGACCGAGTGGCCGTCGGCGTAGATCTCACCGCGGATCGGCCTGTCCAGGCCGGCGATCAGGCGCAGCAGCGTCGATTTGCCGCAGCCCGAGGGGCCCACGAGCGAGACGAACCGGCCGGGCCGGACCGACAGCGAGACGTCGTCGAGCACGGGCAGGGGCCTGCGATGCGAGACGAAGGCCTGAACGACGTCGAGCACGTCCACGGCACTGCCCCCGGTCGCGGCCCCGGTGCCATTGGTTCCTGTCACCGTGTTCACCATCGGGTCAGATCCTTCTGCCAGGACAGGACGCGATTGCGCACTGCCAGTTCGGCGGTCAGCAGCGAGCCGCAGATGATCACCATGAGGGCGATCGCCGCGTACATGGACGGATAGGCGCTCCAGCCCTTCTTCCAGTTGATGTACCAGCCCAGGCCGGAGTTCACACCGAGGGTCTCGGCGATCGTCAGCGTGACGAAGGCGGTCGGCAGGGCCATGAAGATGCCGGTGAAGATATTCGGCAGGGCGGCGGGCAGGGACACCTTGAAGATGAGGAAGCGGCCGGAGGCGCCGAGGGTCTGGCAGACGTCGAAGTACTCGCGGGAGACGCCGCGGATGCCGGCGCTGGTCGTCACGGCCATCGGGAACCAGACGGTCAGGGCGACCAGGAAGACGGCCGCGCTGAACGGGTTCGGGAAGGCGATGAAGACGATCGGGATCCATGCCAGGGTCGGTACGGGACCGATGTACTTGACGATCGGGTCGAGCCAGTAGCCGGCGCGCTTGGACCAGCCCATCCACATCCCGGTGGCGAGGCCGGTGACACCGCCGACCACGATGCCGACCGCGAGCAGCAGCAGCGAGTTGCCCACCGAGCGGGCCAGCAGGGTGCGGTCCGACCAGCCCTCCGCGATGATCTGGCCGGGGCCGGGCGCGTACGGCGGGGACAGGACTCCCGTCTTGGCGGTGAGCAGCTCCCAGACGAGGAGGACGATCGCCGTGGCGATCCACCACGGCGACCATGCGCCGAGCCAGCGCGAGGCCTTCACCCAGGTGCGGGAACCGAGCCACAGGACTCCCAGCAGCACCGCGAAGATCACCGACAGCCCGAGCGCCTGCGCCTCGCCCCTGACGAGATAGGCGTCGGTGACCGGTACGAGGGCCACGACGAGCGCCGTGACCGCCCACAGCGCGAAGGCGAGACCGGCCTGCAGGTGGTTGACGGAGCGCGGGCGGTGGCGACGGACGAGTTCGGCGACGACCTGCGGGTCCTCCGCCAGGGCCGCGCCACGGTCCGGCGCTGCCGGGCCGGACCGCCCGGGACCGCCGTCCCGGGATCCGCCCGCGGAGCGCTCCGACGGCTCAGACACAGCTGCGCTCATGCTCACCAGTCCAGACCGAGGGTGTCGAAGACCTTGTCGGCAAGGGCCTCGGTGTCGACGCCGGCGTCCAGGTAGCCGGTCTGCTTGAACTTCTCGATGCCCGGGGTGAGGGCATCGCGCAGTTTCGAGACCGACGGTTCCCACTTGTAGCTCTTGAGCAGGGTCTCGACCAGGTCGACGTCGCCGGCCACGTAGCCGTTGTCGACCTCGAGGTGCGCGACCTCGTTCTCATTGCCGACGACGTAGCGCGAACCCTCCGCCCACGCCTCGACGAGATCCCGGGCGATGTCGGGCTCGTTCTTGACCAGGTCGCCGTTGACGGCGGTGCAGCAGCAGTAGGCCTGGGCGTTCGCACCCGTCATGTTGCTGGCCAGCTCCCAGCCGTAGCCCTCCTGAATCGGGCGGTAGGCGATGGGATCGCTGGTGGCGATGGCGTCGACCTCGCTGTTCTTCAGGGCATCGGCGACCAGAGAGGTGTCGTAGACCCTCCAGTGCACCTCGTCGGCCTCGGCCGAGGGGTTGATGCCGGCGTCGACCAGGTCGAGGGAGAAGAACATGGTGGCCGAGCTGGACAGGCTGGGCACGCCGATGGTGCGCCCGCGCAGGTCGGAGACCTGCTTGATGTCGGAGTCGTTGCGTACGAGCAGGCGCAGGCAGCCGCTGTGCAGGCCGGCGACGAATTTGACGTTCTGGCCCTGCTCGACGGGTTTGAGCCAGCTGTAGAAGATGCCGCCGGACGCGTCGTAGGTCCCCGAGCCGACGGCCGCCTTGATGTCCTCGTCGCCGACGGTCTTGTGCAGGGTCACGTTCAGGCCGTGGTTGGCGAAGAAGCCCTTCTCAAGGGCGACGATGGCCGGCGCGTCGCACACGTCGGCGCCGTAGATGAGCGTCAGGTTGCGGGCCTCGGCGGAGGCGGCCGCGGCCGACCTGCCGCGGCTGTTGCCGATCAGGCCGCCGGCGGCGCCGCCGACGACG